>JBNMNI010000079.1:0-6520 GCA_051275375.1 Maricaulis sp.
CCGGCGAGAAAACCTTCCATCGTGTCCCAGTCGACGGCGGAATAGGCAGCCATGTATTCGCGGGCGATGTGTTCGGCGCCCGGGGTGGGCTGGGCGAGCGCGCCGGTCGCAAACAGGGCGATGGCGGCGAAGGCGGACAGGCTGTGTTTCATCGGTCTCTCCAGTGTCTGGCCAGTTATTGGGCCGGCTCTTGATTCCCCATCGGCAAGCCGATTTCGCGGGCGCCGTCATAATCGGTATAATCGCGGTGCTCGACCACCTGGCCGCCGCGGACCGTGATGATGGTGATGATCGGGTAGTTGAAGGTGCGCTCGCCCGACGGGGTCGCATAGGTGACGTCGGCGCTGCCGTCGAAGACCACGGCGTTCGAGGACTCATAGCTGCGATCGAGATAATAGCGCATGTGGTCAATGCCCCAACTGGCGATGCCGGCGATGATTGCGTCGGCGCCCTGCCAGTCGATCGGAGCGGTGATTTCGGGAATTCCGAAGGAGGTCGGGTCCAGGAAACGGGCGCCCTCGGCGTAGAATTCACGCATCGCGTCGAGATCCTGTTGCCGGTAGGCGTCGAGATAGGCCTCGGCGATCTCGCGCGCGCCCGCAGGATCAGAGGCGAAGCTGGGCCCGCCGAGAAAAAGGCCGGCAGTAAGTGACAAGATCAGACGTTTCAAAACAGGCTCCGGCGACAGGGGTTTGTATTGGGACATTCAGCTTCTATTGTCTGTAACGGGGCGGGTGCCGGCGGCAAGCCACGAATTCTCTTTGGCGGGTCACAATTTCGCGCGATTACTAAATCCGGTGTAATGGAGCGCGTATCTGTGCTCGGCCTGTCTGGCTTCGACCCTTGGCGCGAAGGCGCGCTCTTGCATCCTCCGCTCAACCAGCGTACAGCCGGGCGCCTTGCCGGTGCAGCGATTTGACCTCTGCGCCGTCGACCTCGGAGAGGTGCGTCATGGCCCGTAAACCAGCCCGCGAACAGAAGAGCGCCACGCAGCGGCAATTGCGCGCGGGGGAGATCATCCGCCATGCGCTGGTCATGCTGCTGGCACGCGGCGATCTGCGCGATCCCGAGCTTGAAAAGGCCCTGATCACGGTCAGCGAAGTGCGGATGAGTTCCGATTTGCGCGTCGCGAAAGTCTATGTGGCGCCGCTCGGTCCGGGCGAGCCGGCTTCTCTCGCCAAGGCGCTCAATCGCGGCGCCAGTTTTCTGCGCGGCCGGCTGGGCAAGGAAATCGAGCTGAAATTCACGCCGGAATTGCACTTCCACGCGGATAACAGCTTTGAAACCGCCAGTTATGTCGACCAGCTGCTGGCGCGGCCGCAAGTCCTGCGCGATCTGCACGCCGATGATGAGAGCGACAGCAAGGACTAACCCGCAGGCGTCAGGCGCGTCTGACACTGACGATGGATCAGGCGCTCGCTTCGGCGACCGGTATCGAAAGACAAATATGGCCCGCAAGAACAAGGGACAGGACATCCATGGCTGGGTGATCCTGGACAAGCCCTTCGACATGACTTCGACCCAGGCTGTCTCGGTGGTCCGGCGCATTTTTGATGCCAACAAGGCCGGCCATGCCGGCACGCTCGATCCACTGGCGACTGGAATCCTGCCGATCGCGCTGGGCGAGGCGACGAAGACCGTGCCCTTTGCGATGGAGGGCGCCAAGGTCTACCGCTTCACCGTCCGGTGGGGCGAGCGTACCGATACGCTTGATGCCGAGGGCGAAGTGATTGCGACCTCCGAAGTGCGGCCGGACCGAGCAGGGATTGAAGCGGTCCTGCCGGGTTTCGTCGGCGAGATCGAACAGATTCCGCCGATTTATTCTGCGATCCGGGTCAATGGCGAACGCGCCTATGATCTCGCGCGCGGCGGCGAGGAGGTGGAGCTCGCCGCACGCACGATCCGGATCGATGCGCTCGAGTTGACCGACTGCCCCGACGTTGATCATGCCGTGTTTGAAATGCGTTGCGGCAAAGGGTCCTATGTCCGTGCCATGGCACGCGACCTCGCCCATGCGCTGGGAACCGAGGGCCATGTCGTCGCCCTGCGGCGACTGGTGGTTGGACGCTTCGTCGAAGCGGAATCCACAACGCTGGACGGATTGCGAGAAATGGCTCATAAGGGCGCCGCTTCGGAAGCTCTGCTCCCGGTACAGACCGCGCTGGACGACATCCCGGCGCTGGCCATCACCGGCGAGGAGGCATCAAACCTGAAGCTAGGACGGTCGATCGTCCTGCTCCCGCGTCAAGCGCAAGAGCTGAAAGCCCTTCGGCGCCCCCTGATAATAGCGGGCAAGGATTGTTCTTTCATGGCTCTGGCGACCCTGGACGGGCAAGCAGTGGCACTCGGCGAGGCGCGGGCCGGAAAATTCCAGCCCGTGCGTGTATTCAACTTGCCCCGGTAAGGGGCCGACAGAGTTTAGGAGAACCCGATGTCGATTACGCAAGAGCGCAAATCCGCGCTCATCACAGAGCATGGCCGTGGCACTGCCGATACAGGCTCACCGGAGGTCCAAGTGGCCATCCTGACCGAGCGGATCGCCAACCTCACGGAGCATTTCAAGACCCATAAGAAGGACAACCATTCGCGTCGCGGCCTTCTGAAAATGGTCTCCCAGCGCCGCCGTCTTCTCGATTACGTGAAGAATAAAGACGATGCTCGTTATCGGGCAATCATCGAGAAGCTTGGCCTGCGCCGCTGATCCGCGACCGCATCCGTACGAAAGACGATATGTTCGATATTCAAAAAGAAACGATCGAGTGGGAGGGCCGCCCTCTCACTTTCGAAACCGGGCGTGTAGCCCGTCAGGCCAATGGTTCGGTCATGGTGACCTATGGCGAGACGACTGTTCTCGCCACCGCCGTTGGTGTGAAGACCGTCAAGGAAGGGGCCGACTTCTTCCCTCTCACGGTCAATTATCAGGAAAAGACCTTTGCCGCCGGCAAGATCCCGGGTGGGTTCTTCAAGCGTGAAGGTCGTCCGTCGGAAAAAGAGACGCTGACCTCGCGCCTCATTGACCGTCCGATCCGTCCGCTTTTCCCCAAGGGCTTCAAGAACGAAGTCCAGGTGATGCTGACCGTGCTGTCGCACGACATGGAAAACGATCCCGACATTGTCGGCCTGATCGGCGCTTCTGCCGCTCTGGTCCTGTCGGGTCTGCCATTCATGGGCCCGATCGGCGCGGCTCGCGTCGGTTATATTGATGGCGAATACGTCATCAATCCGCCTGTCTATGACATGGTCGACAGTGCACTTGACCTGGTGGTCGCGGGTACTGGCGATGCCGTCATGATGGTTGAATCGGAAGCGAAAGAGCTGTCCGAGGAAATCATGCTTGGCGCTGTCATGGCCGGTCATGCTGCCTTCCAGCCGGTGATCGAAGCGATCATCCGTCTCGCTGAAAAAGCGGCGAAAGAGCCGTGGGATTACGAGCCGGAAGACCACTCCGCCAATGAAGCCAAGGTTCGCGCCCTGGTTGGTGACGAGCTCGCTGCTGCCTACACCCATGTCGACAAGGCCGAGCGTTATGCGGCCGTTGGCGTTGCCAAGGCAAAAGCTGCTGCCGCCATGGCCCGTTCCGAAGAAAACCCTGACGGTCTGCCCGGCACGGTTCTCAAGGACGTGCTGAAATCGGTCGAAGCCTCCATTGTTCGTGGCGGCATCATCAAGACCGGCAAGCGTATCGATGGCCGCGCCCTTGACCAGGTTCGCCCGATCGTGTCCGAGGCAGGCATTCTGCCCCGCACCCACGGTTCGGCCCTGTTCACCCGCGGTGAAACCCAGGCGCTCGTCGTTGCCACGCTCGGCACCGGCGAAGACGAGCAATTCGTCGACGATCTGACGGGGACCTATAAGGAGCGCTTCATGCTCCATTATAATTTCCCGCCCTACTCGGTTGGTGAGACCTCGTTCCGTCTGGCTCCAGGCCGCCGCGAAATCGGCCATGGCAAGCTTGCCTGGCGCGCTGTTCGTGCGGTCCTGCCTTCGCATACCGATTTCCCTTACACGATCCGTCTCGTGTCCGAGATCACCGAGTCCAATGGTTCGTCCTCCATGGCGACCGTTTGCGGTGCATCCCTGGCCATGATGGATGCCGGTGTGCCTCTGGTACGTCCGGTTTCGGGTATCGCCATGGGTCTGATCAAGGATCCTGAAGGCATTGCCGTGCTGTCCGACATCCTGGGTGATGAAGATCATCTCGGTGATATGGACTTCAAGGTTGCCGGTACGTCCGAGGGCATCACATCGCTCCAGATGGACATCAAGATCGCCGGTATCGACGAGAAAATCATGCACACAGCCCTCGCCCAGGCGAAGGGTGGACGTCTGCATATCCTCGCCGAAATGGCCAAGGCTCTCGACACATCGCGTACCGAGCTCGGTGAATTTGCGCCGCGCATCGAAACCATCACCATCCCGACCGACAAGATCCGTGACGTTATCGGAACCGGCGGCAAGGTGATCCGCGAGATCGTCGAAAAGACCGGTGCCAAGGTCGACGTCAATGATGAAGGCGTGATCAAGGTCTCGTCTTCGGATGCGGCTTCGATCAAGGCTGCCATCGACTGGATTATCGGCCTCACCGCCGAGCCGGAAGAAGGCAAGATCTACAAGGGCAAAGTCGTCAAAGTGATGGATTTTGGCGTCTTCGTGAATTTCTTCGGCCCGAAAGACGGCCTGGTGCATGTGTCTCAGCTTCGTGCCGAGCGCGTGAACCATCCGTCCGACCTGCTGAAGGAAGGCGATGAAGTCTACGTCAAGCTTCTCGGCTTTGACGATCGCGGCAAGGTCCGCCTGTCGATGAAAGTCGTCGACCAGGAAACCGGCCTCGAATTCGCCAAGGATGCTGCCGAGGCGTAAGCCCCGTGCATCCCTGACGATCAAGACCTGAATGAAGAGCCCGCCGGAGCAATCCGGCGGGTTTTTCTATGCCGCCAGCCGGTCGCGATACCGCCGGCTGCCGGGCACGTTCTGGCCATCGGCCAGGGTGAGGGTGACATCGCCTTCGCCGGTCGGAATGATCTGCGTCAGGCAGGCGTGATTGATCAGCCAGGAGCGATGCACGCGGCGCGCATCAATACCGGCCTCGACCAGGAGTTTTTCCAGATCGGTCAACGTGGTGCGCGCCAGATGCAGACCGGTCCCGAAACGGACTTCGACATAATTGCCGGCAGCGCGGGCGCTGGTGAAGTCGCTCGCCGGCAGACGCATCACGCGGCCGCCGCAGCGCAGGGTGATGCGGTGACGGGTGCGGGCATCGCTATGGGCCGCGGCGGCCTCCAGCCGGAGTTGTTCGATTCCGAGCGAGGCCGAGAGAATGAGCTGGAAGCCGAAATAGGTCGCGGCCTGCTTGCGGAATTCATAGATGAACATCTCCACCGCCGAGCCATCATAGCTGTAGGCATGGCCGTAAATGCCCTCCCAGATCGCAAAGCGCAGGCTCATCATCAGATTGACCTGGATCAGGCCGTAGATCAGCACGCCGGCGCAATGGAGGGCGAGATTGGCCCGCCAGCGTCCAGGCTCGAGCGGAAAGCGCTGGCCGAGCCACAGGATCAGCGGCAAGCCGGCCAGAATGGCCAGGATCGCCGTGCCCTCCTGGATCCAGGGCAGCGAGGCCGGCGCCGAGCCGTGATTCCACGCGATCTCGCTGCCGAGAGACAGCGCATTGACGACATAGACGACGAGAAGTGTGCCGATGCAGACCAGCGCCGCATTGCGGATGGCAGCGTGCTGGGCCCGGCGTTCGAGGGCGTGCTGACGATTGAGGGGCGGGGTGGTGTTGGTCATGGCCTGATCATGCACCGGCGCGGCGCGCGAAGGGAAGTCCCCTTCATCCCCGCTCGCCGCCGCTTGTCCCGGGTGTGCAGCCGCTCATCACTGCGGGCCGGTTTTCATACCGGCGCTCTGGCGCGCCGGATGGCTGCCGGGCAAAAAAGTGAGGTGATCGTCCAGACCGGAGCCTTTTCAGATGACACCCACCGCCTCGCTTACCAGCACCCGCCGCCATGATCTCGACTGGCTGCGGATCATCGTGTTTGGCCTGCTGATTTTCTATCACATAGGCATGTTCTTCAACACCGAGGGCTGGCACGCCAAGAGCTCGCATATCAATGATGCGATGGAGCCCCTGATGTGGCTTTCCAGCCCCTGGCGCCTGCCCTTGCTCTTCTTCATCTCCGGCGTTGCGATCCGCTTCCTGTCCGACAAGCTGGGCGCAGCGCGTTTTGCCGGCGACCGCTTCTGGCGCCTCTTCCCGGTGATCCTGTTCGGCATGTATGTGATTGTCCCGCCGCAGACCTGGGTGCAATTGCAGCGCTCCGGCGAGATCGGGCCGGATTTCCGGACCTTCTATCAGGGCTATGCCTTCATCTGGGACGGTCCCTGGTCGGTCGAGACGCCGACCTGGAACCATCTCTGGTATGTCGCCTATCTCTTCGTCTATTGCATGCTGCTGGCGCCGCTCATCCCCATGCTGCGCGCCTTCGCCGACAGCCGGGCCCTGAAGGCGGCCGGAGCC
>JBNMNI010000080.1:0-6473 GCA_051275375.1 Maricaulis sp.
CCGGCAGAATTCAGCCGGTCGATCATGCCGGGTGTGACGTCGAGGCCGCGGGCCTCAAGTACCAGCGGGGCGATGGCAAGGCGTGCGGCCAGGTCGTGCTGAGTCGCTCGCGCGGCCTCCCAGAGCCCGTCATGGGCCGGCAAATCGCCATAGCTGGCGCCGAGTGATTCCAGCCGGTCGGCGATCAGGCCGAAATGCCGCGCCTCATCGTCCCCGACGGCTATCCAGTCCGCGAGGAAAGCGTCCCGCTGCGCCTCGCCGAGTGCGGTGTCGCCGCCGAAACGCACCGCCATGTCGAAGGCCAGGTCGATCGCGTTGAACTCGATATGCGCCACCGCATGCAGCAGGGCGATGCGCCCCTCCACCGAGCTCAGGCGCCGGCGTGGGGTCCGGCCGGGCGCGACCAGTTCCGGATGGGCAGGGCGCGCCGGGTCGGCCGGCACATCCGCCGATGGCCAGCTCAGCGGCCAGCCCAGCCTCCCGGCCTGGAAGTCGCGATAGAGTTTACGGGCCGCCTTGGCCTTGGCGCGCGGCTCGGCGGTCTGCAGGACCCTGACGGCCATCTGGCGCAGATCGTCCGGCGCCTCGCTCAATCTGCCAGTTCCCGTGCTGCGGCCAGCACTTCGTCGACATGCCCCTTGAGTTTGACCTTGTGCCAGATCCGGTTCAACCGGCCATCGGGTCCGATCAGGAAGGTCGAACGATCAATGCCCATATATTCGCGGCCATAGAGTTTTTTCAGTACCCAGGAGCCGTAGGCCTCGACCGTGCTGCCGTCCTCGTCGGAGGCGAGAATAACAGTCAATTCATGCTTGGCCTTGAATTTGTCGTGTTTTTTGACGCTATCCTTGGACACGCCGATGATAACGGCACCGGCCTGACCGAACTCGGCGCTTGCCTTGGAGAATTCAATGGCCTCCGTTGTGCAGCCCGGGGTGTCGTCCTTGGGATAGAAATAGAGAACAATCGTCCTGCCGCGTAATTCGCCCAGATCGGCCTCGCCACCGCCATCGGTGGCCAGTCTAAAATGTGGAGCCAAGTCGCCTGTTTTGAGATCGCTCATCAGTCCCTTTCTGCCGCCGCTTCGACGGTCGATTCCGCTGCTCCCCAGTGTGCGCGTCCTGCCGTGCGCGTCCAGTCACGCCGCTGCGGGAAGGCAGGGCTGATGCTGCGAACCTCACTGCGCCTTGGCCTGATCTATGCCCTGGAAGCTGTGGCAGTCCTGCTGGCGCTGGCGATCTTCGCCGTTGGCGCGCTGCTGGTCCGGCTCTCCAACGGGCCGATCGAACTGGAATTTCTCCGCGGCGATGCCCAGAAAATGCTGGCCCAGGCCTTTGAAGGCGAACTGGTGGCTCTCGGCGCGCTGGAGGCCAGGTTCGATCCGGAGACGCGGGCGCTGGTGATCCTGGCGCGCGATGTCACCGTCGCGGAAAGCCATGGCGAAGTGATCGCCCGGGCGCCGCGCCTCGAGGCCGGCTTTGCCGTTGAGAGCCTGTTATTCGGCCGGGTCGAGCCGGTCACTGTGAGCATTACCGGTGGCTCGATTTCCATTGTCCGCCGCGCCGACGGCGCCGTCGGGGTCGGTCTGGGCAGTGTCGACCGCGTTTCTGCGACGGCGCGCCAGCCGGCACGCGGCGGCGATGACAGTGCCTCGCTGTTCCAGCTGCTGCAGGACCCGGCCAGCACCCAGGGTCTGCTTGGCAAGCTGCGCCGCGCGGATATCCAGGAGGCCTCGGTGCGGATCGTCGATGCGGTCACCGGTATTGCCTGGTTCGTCGATTCCGCCAGCGTGGTGCTCGACCGCGACGATAGCCGCATCCGCGCCGAGCTGGCCGGCCAGTTGGCGACGCCCTCCGGCTTTGCGCCGCTCGAAGTCCGGCTCCAGGCCGGCGCCGCCCTCAATACCCTGCTGCTGGAAGCGCGCGTCTCCGACCTCTCGCCGGCGGCGATCGCTCCGGGCATCGGGCCGCTTTCCGTGCTGCGCGTGCTTGATGCTCCTGTCAGCCTCGACCTGCTGGTCAATGCCTCGCGGGAATCGGGGATTCGCGGCGCCTCGCTCCTGCTTGATATCGGTGCCGGACAGATTTTGCGCCAGGGCGAATCAACAGCCTTCAATGGCGGTGCCCTGCATTTGAGTTTCGACCCCGATGCCGGCGAGCTCATCCTGTCGGAAGGCCGGGTTGATTCCGAGGTTTTCACCGCCGAGCTCAGCGGCCGCATTTTCGAACTGAGCGATTATGCCGGCGCCCTGCCGATGCATTGGCGCTACCAGCTGACGGCGGGGCCGGGGCATATTGATCTGGGCGGCGTGTTCGAACGGCCACCGGTCTGGACCGCCCTCGAGCTGGCGGGCGCTGTCGATCTCAATCAGACGCAAATCCTGCTGGAACAGCTCGATGTCGATCTGGGGCCGATCCAGGCCCGGCTTGCCGGACAAGCCTCCCTGTCGGAGGTCGAGGATGGACGCTGGTTGCCCAATCTGCAGCTGAGCGGCCCTATCGAGGGTGATGTCCAGCCGGAGACCGTGCTGGCCTACTGGCCGGTCCTGCTGGCCGACCCGGCGCGGGTCTGGATCCGCGAAAGCATTCTGGGTGGACGCTATTTCAATGCGCGCCTTGATCTCGATCTCGACGCCGCCTCGGTCGCGGCCGGGTCACTGGCCGATGACCGGCTGACGCTGGGCTTCGATTTCGAAGACGCCATTGTGCGCTATGTGCCGGAAATGACCGTGATCGATCAGGGCCGCGGCCATGCGGTGCTGCGCGGCAATGCCTTCGAAGTGGCCATGACCAGCGGCCGCATCGGCGAGATCGAGCTGTCGCGCGGCGTGGTCGATATTCCGCGCCTGAACCCCAAGGGCGCATCTGCCCGTTTTGCCGGTGTCGCGCGCGGCAGCGCCGCCGCCATCCTGGCCTTGATCGACGAACCGCCTCTGTTTCTGACCTCCAATTTCGGCGTCAGTTCCGACATTGTCGACGGCAATGCCGAGGTCACGTTCGAATTCGAACGGCCGATGGTTGAAGAGGTCGATCCAGGCGATATTCCCTTCATCATCGATGGCACGATCGAAGACGCAACCGCGCGCGTGCCGGGCACGGAATGGATGCTCTCCGGCGGGCGCGTGCAAGTGCACGTCGACCCTGCGGGGCTCACCGCCCGATGCGAGGGGCTGGTGCTGGAAACGCCGGTCCAGTTCGCCTGGCACGAGAATTTTCGCCCCGGTCCGGATGATCCTGGCACCACCTTTGATCTGACCGCCAATGTCGATGCCCGTGCCCTCGATCGCCTTGGCATTCCCGCGCGCCGCTATCTTGACGGCGAGGTCAGGCTGCAGGCGCAAGCGACCGGCCAGGGCATGGGTATCAGCGAGATCCGCGTCGATACCGATCTGCTCAATGCCAGCCTGGAGGCGCCGGGCGGCGTGTGGACCAAGCCGGTCGGAACCCCGGGACAGGCCGGATTCACCTTGCAGCTGCAGGAAGCGGGCGGATTCAGGCTGGAGGATATCCTGGCGCAGGCCGATGGTCTGGCGATTGCCGGCTCGGCCGAACTCTCGCCGCAGGGGCGTCTGATCGGCGCCAGCATCACGCAGCTCCAGATCGACGAGCTGGTCGATCTGGCCGGCACGCTGGCGGGCCCGGAACAGGAGGGCGGCGCTTTCACGGCAAACCTGGCCGGACGCTATCTCGACATCCGCGAATTGATGCCGCATTTGCGCAATCTAGGCGCGGCCGAGGAGATGATGCCGCTATCAGCCACGCTGGATATCGGGCGGCTGACCTTGTCGGATCGCAACCAGCTCGATGATTTCAACCTGATCTGGCGCAGCGAGGCCGCCGGCATTCGCGCCTTCTCCCTGGCCGGAACCGCCAGTGATGGGCCCTTCCACGCCAGTTTCGGGGCCGGGCAGGATGGCGCGGTGCGCGAATTGCGCCTTGAGGCGCAGTCGGCCGGGCGGCTGGCCGCCATCCTCGGCGTCGAGGGTTATGCGCGCGGCGGGCGTGTCCTGGTCCTCGGCGAGGCGCCACCGCTGGGCACGGACGGTCCTCTGACGGCGCGGGTGGAAGTTCGTGATCTGACCCTGGTGCAGGTGCCGATTCTGGCCCGTATCCTGGCGGCAGGTTCCTTCGAGGGGCTGTCGGCCCTGCTCAATGGCGATGGCATTGAATTCGACGCGATTGATGCCAGCGTGATGTTGGAGGATGGCCTGCTCACCATCGGTGAGGCGCAGGCGCGCGGCAGCGCCCTGGGCGTTACCGCAAGCGGGACAGTGGATTTTGCCAATCAGAGTGCCGCCATCGACGGTAATCTCGCCCCGTCCTACGTGCTCAATTCCTTCCTTGGCGATCTGCCGCTGATCGGTGACATGCTGGTCTCGCGGCCGGGCGAGGGCATTATCGGCATCGTTTATTCCGTCGAGGGGCCCTTCGACAGTCTCACCGTCTTTGCCAATCCGCTCTCGGCGCTGGCGCCCGGCTTTCTGCGGCGGATATTCGAGGGCGGCGCCGCCGAGCGGGCCGCGCGTGACCGCGCCGAAGCACAGGCCGAGGCGGGCGCCGCGATCGGCGATGAATTGCCGGATATCCTGCCGGATGAAGTGCGGCGCGAGCTCGTGCCGGCCGCACGCGCTGCGCCCGAGCCTGAGCCTTTAGCGGAAACAGAAACGCCTGCGCCGGACGCGCCCGGCCCGGACTAGTCCTGGGCCGGTTTGGCGAGGGCGTGGCGCTTCTTGCCGATCGAAAGCTTGATTGCGCCGTCCTGCACCATGTCCGCGCTGGCCATCGCCATCGGATCGGTCAGTGTTTCGCCATTCACCTTGGCGGCTCCGGCCTTGATGTGCCGGCGGACCTCGCCATTCGACGCGGCCAGGCCGCACTCGACGAACAGTCCGACCAGGGAGACGCCGCCGCCAGCCAGTCCGGTGAACTCGATTGTCGGCAGTCCGGCGCCTGCACCGCCCTCGTTGAAGGTCTGCAAGGCGGTCTGTTCGGCATCGCGCGCTGCCTCGGCCCCATGCAGCAGGCTCGTGGCCTCATTGGCAAGGCGGATCTTGGCCGTATTGATACCGGCGCCCTCAAGCGCTTCCAGGGCGGCAATCTCGCTCAGCGGCAGATCGGTAAACAGGCGCAGGAATTTGCCGACATCGGCATCCTCGGTATTGCGCCAGAACTGCCAATAGGCATAGGGGCTCAGCATGTCGGCATTGAGCCAGACGGCGCCTTCGGCGGTCTTGCCCATCTTGGCGCCCGAGGCGGTCGTGATCAGCGGCGTGGTGAAGCCGAACACTTCGGCCTGGTCGACCCGGCGGCATAATTCAACGCCATTGACGATATTGCCCCACTGGTCTGCGCCGCCGAGTTGAAGCGTGCAGCCATGCTTGCGATTGAGCTCGAGGAAATCGACCGCCTGCAGCAGCATGTAATTGAATTCCAGGAAGGTGAGCGGCTGTTCGCGCTCAAGCCTCAGCTTGACCGAATCGAAGGTCAGCATCCGGTTGATGGTGAAATGCGGCCCGAACAGGCGCAGAAATTCGACATAGCCATATTGCGACAGCCAGTCATCATTATCGACGACGGCGGCATCGGTCGGCCCATCGCCAATACTGACCAGCGCGCCAAAGGCGGTCAGGATCGAGGCCTTGTTCTCCTGGATCTGGTCATGGCTGAGCATGGAGCGCGTCTTGTCCTTGCCCGAGGGGTCGCCAATCTTGGTCGTGCCGCCGCCCATCAGGATGATCGGCTTGTGGCCGGCCTGTTGCATCCGGCGCAGCATCATGATCTGCACGAGAGATCCGACATGCAGACTGGCACCGGTCGCGTCGAAACCGATATAGCCGGTCACAACCCCCGTCATCGCCGCGTCATCGAGACCGTCGAGATTGGTGGACTGGAAGTGGTAGCCACGCTCGACCAGCGTGTTGACCAGATCGGATTTGTATTCGCTCATGACGTCTCTCCTGATACATGGGCTTCTAGGTCGACATTGGATGCGAGAAAAGAGGGCCCGCGCATGAATTACGTGATCGGATTGATGAGCGGCACGTCGCTGGACGGCGTCGATGCGGCCCTGATCCGTACCGATGGCGAGCGGATTGCCGAGTTCGGCGCCGGCGAGACCCGCAGCTATGATGCCGGCGAACGCGCCGTGCTGCAGGCGGCGGTTGATGCGGCTCTGGCGTGGGGTTTCCACGGCGAGGCGCCGGATTTCTCCGCGGCAGAGGCCGTGCTGACAGCCAGTCATGCCGAGCTGGTTGAGGCGGTCCTCGCCAAATCGGGCCTTGAGTCCCGCCAGATCAACATGATCGGGTTTCACGGCCAGACCGTGCTGCACCGGGCGCCCGCCGGCCGGCGGCGCGGCCGCTCGCTTCAGATCGGCGACGGGCCGGCATTGGCCGAGCGCCTGGGCATTGATGTGGTTTATGATTTTCGCAGCGCCGATATCGAGGCAGGCGGGCAGGGCGCACCGCTTGCGAC
>JBNMNI010000081.1:0-6472 GCA_051275375.1 Maricaulis sp.
CGTTAGCGGATGCAGACTTCGACAAACCGACCCTGTTCAAGGCCTGGACGATCAATGACATTTTGCGCCATCTGCATTTCTGGAACCGCGCCGCCTTCCTGCAGGTGAGCGATGAGGCCGAGCTGGAACGCTTGCTCGGGCGGGTGTTCAGCCTTTCTGATCCGGGCGGGATGCGCACGCTTGAGCGCGAATTGTTCGGCGGGTTGAGCGGTCAGGCCCTGCTCGCGGAATGGTATGGATTCTCACAGCAACTGGCTGCAGCCTTTGCCGAAATCGATCCAAAGGCGCGCCTGAAATGGGCCGGTCCGGCGATGAGCGCCCGTTCCAGCCTGACTGCGCGGCAGATGGAGAGCTGGGCCCATGGCCAGGCGGCCTTCGATGCGCTCGGCGTCACACGGAATAATACCGACCGGATACGGAATATTGTCCAGCTCGGTGTCAACACCTTCCGCTGGACCTTCCTCGTCAATGGCCTGCCGGTACCGGCGGCGATGCCATATCTGATACTGACCTCGCCGTCCGGCGAGCGCTGGACCTGGGGCGAGCCGGATGCGGCCAATGCGATTGAAGGGACGGCGGAGGATTTTTGCCAGGTGGTGACCCAGGTGCGCAATATCGCCGATCTCGATTTGAGCACCACTGGCGAGACGGCTGCGATCTGGATGGCGAAGGCCCAGTGTTTTGCCGGTCCGCCCGAAACGCCGCCCGCACCGGGTTCTCGCCGGCCAGCCGCCTAGCCCGGGAAATCCGGTCCGAAGGCATATCCCGCCGCTTTTGCATTCCTGGCCGATCGCCTGGAAAAGGGTGGGCAGGTTTGCAGGGAGTTGAGCCATGTGCCGCAGTGATCGATGACCGGACCTGTTGATCCGGGCCGCCTTGCCGGACTGATTCTGGCCGGCGGCCGCTCGGCGCGGATGGGCCGCGACAAGGCCATGCTCGAATGGCGTGGGATCAGCCTGCTCGATCGGGCGCGCGGGCTTCTGCGCTCCGCGGGCGCTGGCACAATCCATGTTGGCGGGCGGCCGCAGGAGGCCGATGGCTTGCCTGACAGCGAACCGCAGGCCGGCCCGGCCCGCGCCATTCTCGACGCCGCCCGCGCCCTGCACCCGATCTGCGACACGCTTCTGGTCATCCCGGTCGACATGCCCCTGCTGCAAGCCGAACATCTCACCGCGCTCCTGCGCGGCGCTCCCGGTCGAGCCCGCCACTGGCAGGGCCAGCCGCTTCCGGCACTGATCCCGGTCAGCGCCCGCTTGCGGCAGGGCGAGGATATCCACTCGATCAAATGGCTGCTGGCAAGGCTCGGGGCTGAAGCGCTGGAATTGCCGCCCCTCGCGGCAGGCCTTCCCGACCCCTTTACCAATATCAATACCAGGGAGGCGTTCGCCCGGCTTGAGCAATAGCTGGCAAATTGACACCGGACGGCCAGCGCGCCATCGCTGGAAAGTTGATCCCGGGCAACGGTTCGAATTAATTTGGCGCAGCCCGTATCGCATAAGGCCAAGCAGCGGAATCTGCGCCGTGAACCCGCAGCAATCTGAACAGACTGGCTTGTACGCTCCAATTGACATCTATAGGGTAGGTTTTAATAAGAAAGTGACCCCTGGCCGTTTTGCGGCGACCGGAAACTTCCCCTGAGCTGGAATCGAGCGTCGATGAATACCCGCAATAACCGCCTTCCGCAGCCCATCACGAGCAATCTCCGCCTGCCGGCGATCTGTGCACCCATGTTTCTGGTCTCCGGCCCAGAACTCGTCATCGCGACCTGCCGGGCCGGCATGATTGGTTCCTTTCCAGGACCGAACTGCCGCACGATCGAGGATCTCGACGGCTGGATGAAACAGCTTGCCGACGCGCTGGGGCCGGCAGACTGCGCCTGGGCGTTCAACATGGTCACCCACTCCTCCTATCCGCGCTTCGAGGCCGAACTGGAACTGGTGAAGACCCATCAGCCGCCCTTGGTGATCACGGCCCTCGGCGGGCCGGGGCGCGTGGTAGACGCAGTGCACAGCTATGGCGGCATGGTCTTCGCCGACGTCAATTCGGTCGCCTTCGCCCGCAAGGCCGTCGCGGCCGGAGCTGACGGGCTGGTCCTCGTCTGTGCCGGTGCCGGCGGACACACCGGCACGCTGACAAGCGTCGCCTTCGTCGAGGCGGTGAGAGATTTCTTCGACGGCCCCATCGCCGTTGGCGGCGGCATCTCCACCGGGCCGGGCGTCGCTGCCGTGCGTGCCATGGGCGCCGACCTCGCCTATATCGGAACCGCCTTCATCGTCGCGGAAGAAAGCCTCGCCCAGCCGGATTACAAGGCGATGGTGCTGGAGGCATCGGCCGCAGACCTGCTGGTGTCCTCCTCGATCACCGGCGTTCCCGCCAGCTGGCTCAAGGCCAGCCTGGAACTGAACGGGATGGACCCGGACAATATGCCGGCAAAGGGCGCCATTGCCTTTGCCGACCCGTCCCGCCTGACAAAGGGCTGGAAGGACGTCTGGTCAGCCGGTCAGGGCGTCGGCGCGATACACGCCATCGAGCCCGCCGCCCAGATCGTGGAAAGACTGGTGGCGGGATACGCCAGCAGCCTTCAATCTGACCTCTGGTCTGAAAATCGATTCACCGCGAAAACCAGTGCCGGAGCCGGCACGCAATAAACTGGGCACGTGCCCTCGGAAACACGAGCGAAACCCGGCCTGGAGGCCAGAACACGATGACCGAACCTGTCTTTATTCTTGGCGGTGCGCAGAGCGATTTCGCACGCAATTGGGCCCGCGATGATAAGGGGCTGTTCGAGCTGATCTCGGAGACGACCCATGCGGGGCTTGAGGCTGCGGATATCGCGGCGCGGGATGTTGAGGTGATCCATATCGGCAATTTCGCCGGTGAACTGTTCTGCGGCCAGGGACTGATTGGCGGCATGATGGGCCATGTCGATCCGGATTTCGAAGGCAAGCCGACCAGCCGGCACGAAGCAGCCTGCGCCTCCGGCTCGATGGCGATCATGGCCGCGATGGCCGATATCGAGGCGGGCCGTTACGGGCTGGCCGCCGTGGTTGGCGTTGAACTGATGCGCAATGTCCCCGGCCAGCGCGCGGCCGAGATCCTCGGCGCAGCGGCCTGGGCCGATCGCGAAGCGCTTGGCGCCCGCTATCTCTGGCCTGCCATGTTCTCCGAGCTCGCCCAGGAATATGACCAGCGCTACGGCCTCGACCGGCGGCATCTGGCAGAAATTTCACGCATCAATTTCGACAATGCCAAGCGCAATCCGGCGGCCCAGTCGCGCGACTGGAATTTCACCGCTGCCAGTTTCGAAGCCGATGACGATGCCAATCCTGTCGTCGAAGGCTGGATGCGCCGCAGCGATTGCGGCCAGGTCACCGATGGTGCGGCAGCGATCTTCCTCGCCTCTGAAACCGTAGCCCGCGACTATGCTGCCAAGCGCGGCCTCGAGCTCGCCGACATTCCGCGCTTCAAGGGCTGGGGCCATACGACGGCGCCGCTGATGATGGAAACCAAGCTGGCCAAGACCCGAAATCAGGACGGCTACATGTTCCCCTGGGTGCGCAAAGCGATCACCGATGCCTGTGGCCGCGCCGGCATCAGCGAAACCAGCCAGCTTGATGCGATCGAGACCCATGACTGCTTCTCCATCACCGAATACATGGCGATTGAACATTTCGGGCTTACGGCGCCGGGCGAGGCCTGGAAGGCGATTGAAGCCGGTACGATCGCGCCGGGCGGCGCCCTGCCGGTCAACCCATCCGGCGGGCTGATCGGCCTTGGCCACCCGGTCGGTGCGACCGGCGTGCGCATGGCGCTTGATGCCTGGCGGCAGACCTCCGGCCGCAGCGGCGATACCCAGGTCGAGGGCGCGCGCACGGTTGCGACCTATAATGTCGGCGGCTCCACCACGGCAAGCGCCTGCTTCGTGATCGGGGTCTGATCGGATGACCGGAATCTGTCTTTATGACGCCGTGCGGACGCCACGCGGCAAGGGCAGGCCGGGTGGCGCACTCTCCAGCCTGACACCGCACGAACTCGTGGGCCAGCTGGTCGCGGCATTGCGGGCGCGCTCCGGCGAGACGGCTCTGGCCAGCATCACCTCCCTGACGCTGGGCTGTGTCGGCCAGGTTGGCGCCCAGGGCGGGCATCTTGCACTTGTGAGCAAGCTGCATGCCGGCCTTCCGACAGAGATGACGAGCCGGACCATCAATAATTTCTGCGTCTCCGGCCTGACGGCAACGCGTCTGGCGGCCCAGGAGGCCGCAGCGACCGGCGATGATCGCCTCCGCCTCGCCGGTGGCGTCGAGATGATGTCGAATGTCCCGTTTCTTGGTGATAATGCGCACTATTATGCCGACCCGGAAACCGCCCACGCCCTGCGCTATGTGCCTGTGCCGCTGTCGGCCGATTTGATGGCGACGATGGAGGGCTTTTCCCGTGAGGATCTCGATACCGTCACCCTCCGCTCGCATCAGCGCGCCGCCCGGGCGTGGGATTATGGCCCGCTCGATGAAGTCATTCCGGTGCATGGTGCTGATGGAGCCGTGCTGCTGTCGCGGGACGAATCGGTGCGCCCGGAGACATCGATGGAAACCCTTTCCCGACTTGACCCGGCCTTCGCCGCGACCGGTGCCGAAGGCTTTGATGACATCATGCTCTCGGCCCGGCCTGAACTGACAGCGATCCAGCACCTGCACACGGTCGCCCATTGCCCGCCGATCGCCGATGGCGCCGCGCTGGTTCTGCTCGGTAGCCGGCAGGCCGGAATGGCGGCCGGCCTCCGTCCACGGGCCGTCATTCGAGCCATCACCGAGGCCGCGGCCGATCCGGTGCTCCAGCTCACAGCCGGATTTGCGGCGATGGAGAAAGCGCTCGCTGAAGCCGGGCTGACACTCGACCAGATGGACCGGATTGAGTTCATGGAGGCCTTTGCCGCCACGCCCGTCAAATTCGAACGCGATTACGCTCCGGACCTCGACAAGGTGAACCCGGAAGGTGGCCATCTCGCCATGGGACATCCGATGGGCGCGAGCGGGGGCATACTTCTGGCCACCCTGCTTTCGGGCCTCGAGCGGCAGGGCGGAACACTGGGTCTGGCTGTTCTGCATGGCGGCTCGGGCGTCGGCGCCGCAGTCGTCATCGAGCGGCTCTGACACGCTGCGGTGGAACCGCGCCTGGGCCCGGCCGCTTCGACCTGACGCGCTTTAGCAACACTCAGTCATTCATCATCGCCCGGGGACGAATCTTCGTTGCGACTTGCATTGACGAACTCACTTGTAATGTCATACCTTCGACATCCAACAAGAATAAACCGGGCGATCGGCAATGATCCGAACCGCCCAGGCAATCGAAGACGGGGAGAAGCAGATGAAATACCTTAGCAACGCATCGGTGCTGGCGATCGCGATCTCACTTATGAGCGCGCCTTCGGTTCTCGCGCAACAAGCCGAGTCCAACGCGACCGGGCCACAGCTTGAAACGATCACGATCACCTCACAGCGGCGGGAAACCACGCTCCAGGATGCCTCGATCGCCGTGTCGGCGATGACCGGCGATCAATTGGAGAAAGACCGGATTCTCAGCTTTGAGGACCTGGCGGGCGCGGTCACCTCGCTCTCCTTCACAGCGCTGTCGCCGCTGGACCAGGAATTCAATATCCGCGGCGTCACCAATACGCGCCTGGACTCGCCTTCAGCTGACCAGTCGATCGGTATCTTCCTCGATGAGGTCTATGTCGGGCGGTCCGGCCTGTTCAATGCCGACCTGTTCGATATCGCACGCGTTGAAATCGTGCGCGGTCCCCAGGGCGTGCTGCTCGGCCGCAACGTGGTCGGCGGCGCTCTCAGCATCATCGTTGCGGAACCAGAATCCATTCCTGGCGGCAATATTACCGTATCGGTCGGCAGCTATGACGAAGTTCTCGTCCGCGGCTTCCTCACCGGCCCGCTGAGCGATGAAGTGTCAGGACGCATCTCCTTCCAGTCGCGCAATCATGGCGGCTATAACTACGATATCCTGCACAATCGCGACCTTGACGATCTGCGCTCCTTCCAGCTGCGCGGGCAATTGCTCTGGGAACCATCCGATTCCGATTTCAGCGCCCGCCTCGTCGTCGATTATACCGATGATGAGTCGAATGGCTTCCACAGCGTCGCCCTGAACGGACCCGATCCGGCAACCCAGGGCCCCTGGAGTGCAGCCCGCGAAGCGATCGGCGCCATACGCGGTGCACCGCTCGGCGTGCGCGAAAGCCTGCCCGAGCACCCGCTCTATGCCGGCAACGCCAATGAAACCCCGCAAGGCCTCAACCGTGAAGCCTATGGCGCCACCCTGCATCTCGATTACGGTATCGAGGATTTCGCGACGCTGAGCAGCATTACCGGTCATCGCCAGGGCCAGGCCCACAATCTGTATGATCAGACCGGCATGGGTCCCAATAATGGCTATGGCGTGCTCTCGGCGCTGCTGTTCCGTT
>JBNMNI010000082.1:0-6428 GCA_051275375.1 Maricaulis sp.
TGTTGTCGCGGAAGAAGAAGGTCTCGTGGGTCGCCAGCGCTTCGGTGATGGCCCACAGGAGCCGGTCACTGCCCTCGCGCCGCGCCGCTGAAATCAATGCCTCGATCGAGGCATAGCCTTCGGCGCGGGCCAGCGGTGCCAGGCGGCTCTCGAGCAGATAGCCCTTGTCAGCCGACAATACCAAACCGGAACGCTTGTACGCTTCAGCGGCGACGTAGAGGATTTCCTGTTTTTCTATCATACGCCTACATTCCACCCTTGGCGCGCCGGACGATGTCCGACCCGATTTCCGATAGCGGCAGGATCTGATCTGCCAGTCCGGCCTCAGCGACTGCGCCAGGCATGCCCCAGACGATGCTTGATGCCTCGTCCTGGGCGAGGATCGTTCCGCCCGCCGCACGCAGTGCACGGGCCCCGTCGCGCCCGTCATGGCCCATTCCAGTCAGGATGACCCCGAGTGCATTGCCGCCCGTGGCTTCGGCGACCGAATGAAAAAGCGGGTCGACAGCAGGACGGCAGAAATTGATCGGCGGCGACTGGTCAAGCGAGGCGTAAAAGCCGGCCGCGTCGCGCCGCACGGTGAAGTGAAAATCACCGGGCGCGACATAGACATGCCCGCCCTGCAGGCGTTCGCCGTGCTCGACTTCCTTGCACGGCAGATTACTGGCCTTGGCCAGGTGCTCGGCGAGAATCTTGGTGAAGAGTGCCGGCATGTGCTGCGCGATCACGATCGGGACCGTCAGGCCAGCGGCACATTTGCTGATCACATTACGCAGGGCTTCCGGACCACCGGTACTGGAACCGATCGCGATGATGGAGGGACGCGCGGTGGAGCGTGGCGTGGTGCCGCGCGAAATTGGTGCCGAGGCGATGGGCTGGAAGGCGCGTTTGACCGGTGCCGGCGTTGCTGTGGCAGTACCGCGCGCTTCGGGCAAAGCCGGCCGGATATCGCGCGCCGTAGGCACGGGCGGGATCGGGCGTGGGGCCAGTGCCTTGAGCTTGCTGAGCAGATCGCGGCGAAATTCATCGGCGCCGGCCAGCCGGCCGGCCTGGGGCTTGGGCGCATAATCGGCCGCGCCCATGGAGAGCGCACGGATCGTCACTTCGCCGCCGCGGCGGGTCAGGGTCGATGCCATGACGATGCGGCAGCCCGGAACGGTCTTCAGCAGAATGGGCAGAGCGGCAAGCCCGTCCATTTTCGGCATTTCCACATCGAGCACGATCAGGTCGGGCCGCAATTCCTCGGCCTTGCGGATGCCCTGCTCGCCATCGACGGCGGCGCCGACAAGCACAAGGTCAGGATCTTCCTCGATCCAGCGCGTCATGAGGCCGCGGGCAACCGCAGAATCGTCGATAACCAGAACGCGGGCTATGCCCCGCGCGGAGGCCGGTTTTGAGGCAAGGTCTGTCATCGGACTCCCCTACGAAGCCCGCAACAAGCCGGTTTGTTGAAATTTGGAGGCAATGATATCGCCATCGAACGGCTTCATGACATACTCGTCAGCACCGGCTCGCAGCGCTTCGGTGATATGGGCCATGTCATTTTCAGTGGTGCAGAAGACAACGATCGGCCGGTCACCGGTTTCCTCGCGGCGCAAGGCCTTGACGAAATCCAGCCCGTTCATGATCGGCATATTCCAGTCCAGGAGAATAGCGTCGGGCATATGCTCGCGGCATTTCTCCAGGGCTTCAGCCCCGTCTCCGGCTTCAACGCAGGCGAATTCCAGCTCTTCCAGAATTCGGCGTGCGACTTTGCGAATAACGCGTGAATCGTCGACGACGAGACAGGTTTTCATCGACTTGCCCTCCCCTAGGCGGCTTCGCTTTTCACTGTCGTGCCAATAACGGCGGACACATCCAGGACAGCGAGCAATTCTTTTTCCAGGCGATGGACGCCCTTCACCATGGAGCGCCAGCGAGCGTCGACGTGAGCGGGAACAGGTTCCAGCTCGGCGCGCGGCCGCCGCAGCACTTCGCCGACAGAATCAACGATAAGTCCGAAGATTTCACTACCGCGTTCGACCCCGAGTGCCATGCCGGCATCGTCGGCATCGCGAGGCGGCAGGCCAAGGCGGCGGCGGGCATCGATCGCCGTAACGATCCGGCCGCGCAGATTGAGCAATCCGGCAACTTCAGCCGGTGCCAGAGGCACAGCCGTCACTGATTGGGGAGCAAAGACTTCGCGGATCGAATTGACCGGCGCGCCGAACAGCTGGTCGCCAATGCGCACGGATACATATTCGATCATGGCTTCCGAGCTGAGCTCCGATGAATCGTCGTAATGGTCGGTCATGCCACCTTCTCCTCGTGCGAGACTTCATCCAGGGCGGCGATCAGCGCACCGCGATCGGAACGCGGCAGGACTACTGTCAGACCCTCTGCCTTGGTGTCTTCCGGCCAATCGGTGACGGCCAGGGCGGGGATTGTCACCCACAGGCCCTGGGCCCGGATCTTCTCCAGCGCGGCGGGATCGCCGACCAGAGCGTCGAATTGTTCGCCGGCTTCAGCGATCGCCAGCACTTCATGCATGCCACCGGTCGGGGTCACGTCATAGCCCGCGGCGGCGAGCAGTGGCGCAATCATGCGGCGCGCGAAGGCATCGGCATCGACCAGCAACACCTTGCGGCGGCGCTTGGAAGTACGGCGCTGGATATTGCCTGCCTGGGCCTGTTCGAGATGCCAGGCAATGTCGACGACATCGGTCGCCTTGCCCTTGATGATGGCGGAACCGATGATGCCCGGCTTGTCGGAGCGCATCTGCATATCGACCCTTTCCTCGACGACATCGACGATCTGGTCGACGGCGAGGCCGATCGCGCCATGCCCTTCGGAAAAGACCAGGACCGGTTGACGCAGACCCTGCATGCCGCCGATCTGGCCGCCGAGCGGCACAATCGGCATCAGGCGGCCGCGGTATTGAACCACAAGCCGGCCATTGGTGGTCTCGATCGCTTCCGGCTGGAATTCCTCCAGGCGTGTAACGAGTGCCAGCGGCACGGCCTTTGGCTCGGCGCCACCGGCGCGGACCAGGAGCAGGCGCTGGGTATTCTGCATTTCGGCAGCCGTGGCGGCGCTGGCATCGTAATGCGCTTCGTCTTCCATGCTCGACACGATTTCTCCGGCCAGGCCATTGGGATCGAGGATCATGATGACTGTGCCGTCGCCCAGTATGGTCGCGCCGGAATAGGCACCGACACCACGCAGCGCGTCGGACAGCGGTTTGACGACGATTTCCTCGGTATCGAGAACATTGTCGACGATCAGGCCGACATTGCGTCCGCCGGCATCGAGCACGACCACGAAGCCGGTATCGACCTTGGCTTCATCACCGCGCTGGCTGACGCCGAGCACTTCCTGCAGGTCGACCAGAGGCATGAGACGGTCGCGCAGGCGCATGACCCGGGCACCGCTGAGCGATTCCACGGCATGCTCCGAACCGGCACCGACACGGACCAGTTCGCGCACGGCCAGTTGCGGGATGGCGAAACGCTGTTTGTGACTGCCGATGATCAGGGCCGAGACAATGGCCAGGGTCAGCGGAATCTTGATCTTGAAATGGCTGCCCTTGCCGCGCGTCGAGGTGACGTCGACGACGCCGCCAATCTGCTCGATATTATTGCGCACCACATCCATGCCGACGCCGCGGCCGGACAGGTTGGTGACCTTGGCGGCCGTCGAGAAGCCTGGCGCGAAGATGAAGCGGTGGATCTGCGCCTCGGTCATCTGGGCGAGCTCGTCCTGGGTCGTCAGACCTTTTTCGAGCGCCTTCTCTCCGATGCGTGCCGTGTTGAGCCCCATGCCGTCATCGGCGATGGAGATGATGATATGGCCGCCTTCATGGAAGGCTTTCAGCGTGATGACGCCCTTTTCCGGCTTGCCGGCGGCAATACGGTCGGCGGGCATTTCCAGACCATGATCCGCCGAATTGCGCACCATATGGGTCAGCGGATCCTTGATCAGTTCGAGCACCTGGCGGTCGAGCTCGGTGTCGCTGCCATCCATCACCAGTTCGATCTTCTTGCCGAGATCGGTGGAGACGTCGCGAATGATACGCGGCAGCTTGCGCCAGGCATCACCAATCGGCTGCATGCGGGTCTTCATGACCCCGTCCTGCAATTCACCGGTGACGGCGGAGAGGCGCTGCAGCGGCACTTTGAGTTCTTCGTCCTCAAGGCCGCGAATGGTCTGCATCAGCTGGTTCCGGGTCAGGACCAGCTCGGAAACGGTCGTCATCAGGGCGTCGAGCACATCGACACCGACGCGCACGGTCTGCTGCATGCGCGGGGCACCATCGCCACCCATGACATGATCGTCGGAGCCCTTGAGTTCGGCGACGGCGGTTTGCAATGCCTCGGCCCGGCTCATATCGGCTGTGATGATATTATGGACTGGCGGCGGCGCCTTGCCCGGCTCAGGCTCGGCGGAATTGAAGGCAGCCTCGAGTTCAGCAACGGAGACCTCGCCCGGCCGCAATTCGCGTCCGAGTTCAGGATCGAAATCGCCAACGCCGAGATGCTGCACCGGTTCAGCCGCGGCATCGTCCTCGGCCGGTGTATTGAGAAAGGCGGCCTCCAGATCGGCAAGGGAGACCTCGCCCGGACGCAGCTCGCGGTCCAGATCGGCATCCCAACCTTCAGGCACGGCCTCTACCGGCGCGGCCACTTCAACCACTACGGCAGCGCGGCCCTGGGAGGCATCTTCAAGCCGGCGGATCAATTCGCCATCTTCGCCGGCAGGCTCAACCCCGGTCTCTTCAATATTGCGAAGAATGACCTTGATCTGGTCGATCGACTGCAGGACGAGTGTAACCATGGGAGGCGAGACGGCCAGATCGCCATCGCGGAATTTCCCGAGCAGTGTCTCGCCGGCATGGGCGACCGCTTCCAGCCTTGGCAGGCCGAGAAATCCGCACGTGCCTTTTACGGTGTGCAAGAGTCGGAAAATATTGTCGAGAATGGCCCGGTCTTCCGGGTTATTCTCGAAACGGACGAGTTCCGCATCGATGACGTCGAGGCTTTCGCCGGTCTCCGTCAGGAACTCACTGATAAGATCATCCATTGCCAACCTCGTGCCGTCTACGTGCCCGTCAGGGCTTGTTTCAACGGTAAGGTGACACGGCGTTGGTTAACGGACTGTTGGTGCAGACCGGTCCAAAATCAGCATACAATTCATAGCTTATGAGTAGCCAAACACGGGGTCACGACGCAGCCGAAGGATGCGGCTGGGTCAGGGCGACGAACTCGATACGTTCCTCGCTGGCATGAGCACTGACACGCCCGCCGGCATTGCGCGCGATCAGGCCCGCAAAATAAGGCTGGATCGAACGGCCATCATAACCGGTCTCGGGCGGCTGGCCGTCGAGCGCCTTGACGGCGTCCTCATTGAGACGGGCCCGCGGCCCCTCGGCAATGATGCGGATGCGGGCGCCGCCGCCGGTTTCGGTCGCCTCGATTGTCACCTTGCCGCCGCGCGGAACCGACTCGACCGCGAGAATGCACAGATTCAAGAGCAGTCGTGACGGCGTCTTCTCCAGGCCGGGTGTCTCGACTTTCCAGACGATCTCCGGTTTGGACGGCGCGAACATCGCCTCGGTCAGGCGGCGCAGCTCGCGCGTGTCGAGCGTTGCCGGCGCCGAACCGCCGGCGCCATAGGCGAGACGGGCAAATTCCAGCTTGGCCTGCGCCTGGCGTGAGCTTTCGCGCACCAGGTTCATCGCATCCTCATGCATGTCGGCGGAGGTTTCGTCATCGAGCACGCTGAGTGCCGCACCCAGGGCGGACACCGGGCTGACGAGATCATGACAGAGCCGCGCGCAGAGCAGTGCAGCTAATTGGTCGGCGGCCATTTCGGCGGGGCGTTGTTCTTGCATCAGGCAATCGATACACGATTCTCTCGGCAACCGACCCCGTTTCGCAGCACAAACTGATTTCGGGCGCGGAAAGGACTTGGCAACCGAACGGGTCCACGACATGATTCGGTTGGGCTATGGGGCCATCCTGTAACGGACGCGGACACACATCGCTCCGGCGC
Organism: Maricaulis sp.; assembly: GCA_051275375.1. Taxonomy (GTDB): domain Bacteria; phylum Pseudomonadota; class Alphaproteobacteria; order Caulobacterales; family Maricaulaceae; genus Maricaulis. Next base: position 6,031 of record JBNMNI010000082.1, read on the forward strand.
AGGACTTGCTTGAGATGAAGCGTCATGGAACGAAGCGTCGGAGTAATGAGAGAGCCATGCCCGGATTTGATGTAACCCACGCCGATGAGCGCCGCGCCCGCGGTCTGGTCGTCATAGCCAGCCTCCTGCTCTCGGCAGGTCTGCTGGTCGCCCTGATGACCTCCCAGGACACGCGCAGCGATGCTGCGGGCCTGGCTGCGCCCGCCGCTGCGGTCGCGCTGATGGACGTCAATGCCATTACGGTCGATCTGGTCAGCGCGCCCGACACTATCAGCCGGCAGGCCGCACCGGCCGCCCCCGTCCTGCCACCCAATCCGGCCCGTCTCGACACCAATGCCTTCACCGCCTGCAGCGCCTGCCCGACCCATATCCAGGTCGAACGCGTGGTGCCCCGCGGT
>JBNMNI010000083.1:0-6424 GCA_051275375.1 Maricaulis sp.
AGCTTTCCGACCGCCGTTGAGCCGGTGAAACCGATCATCTTGACCTCCGGCGCACCGGTCATCACCGGTCCGAGCACCTGGGCCTCGCCGCAAATCACATTGAACACGCCATCGGGAATGCCGGCGCGCTGGGCCAGTTCGGCCAGGGCCAGGGCCGAGAGCGGCGTTTCCGGCGCCGGCTTGAGCACCATGGTGCAACCGGCCGCCAGGGCCGGGGCGCATTTGCGGGTGATCATCGCATTGGGGAAATTCCACGGCGTGATGCAGGCCACCACACCGACCGGCTGATGCACGGTCCAGCCGCGCGAATTGGGGAAGGGCGGCTGCATGGTCTCGCCATGGATACGCTTGGCTTCCTCGGCCGACCATTCGATGAAGGAGGCGCCATAGACCACTTCGCTCATCGCTTCGCGCTGGGTCTTGCCCATTTCCAGCGTGATCAGCACAGCCAGATCGGCCGCATTCTCGAGGATCAGCTGGTGCCAGCGCATCAATAGCTTGCTGCGCTCGAAGGGCGAGGTGCGCTTCCAGCTCTGAAAGGCCGTCGCGGCGGCGGCGATCGCCGAACGGGCTCCGTCCGCGCCGACATCGCCTATTTCGGCAATCATCTCGTTATTGGCCGGATTGAGGATCGGCTTGGCGCCCTCGCCCTGGACCCACGCTCCATCAATGAAGGAGGCGGTGCGGTACAGGGTTTTGTCCTTGAGGCGGTCTGCAACACTCATGAATCCGTGTCCTTTTTGGCTTTGCGGGTCGATTTGGCGCGGCGGAAACGGGCCGCCCAGCCATCCTTGTTTGTCTGCCCGGCCCGGGCCAGGGCCAGGGCGTCGGCGGGGACATCGTCTGTGATCACCCCGCCCGATCCGGTCATCGCGCCGGCGCCGACCATTACCGGGGCGACCAGGCTGGTATTGGAGCCGATGAAGGCGCCCTCGCCGATCACCGTGCGGTATTTCTCGAAGCCGTCATAATTGCAGGTAATCGTCCCGGCGCCGATATTGGCCCCGGCACCGATGCTGGCGTCCCCTACATAGGAGAGGTGGTTGACTTTCGCACCCTCTCCCAGCTGCGACTTCTTGATCTCGACGAAGTTTCCGACCTTGGCCCGAATGCCGATTTCAGCCCCGGGACGCAAGCGGGCATAGGGGCCGATATGGGCGCCCTCGCCGACCGTCGCGCCCTCGAGATGGGAGAAGGCATGGATCACCGCATCCTCGCCAATCGTCACGCCGGGGCCAAACACGACGTGCGGCTCGATGATGACATCGCGGGCGATCCGGGTGTCCCAGGAAAAGAACACGGTTTCCGGTGCGACCAGGGTGACGCCGGCATTCATGGCATCGCGGCGCATGCGGGCCTGGAAGGCCGCCTCGGCCTCGGCCAGATCGATCCGGGAATTGACGCCAAGAACCTCGCTGGCGCGAGCATGCACCACCACAGCCTTCAGGCCGCGCGACCGGGCCAGTCCGACCACATCGGTGAGATAATATTCGCCATTGGCATTGTCATTGCCGACCTCGCCGAGCAGATCGAACATCAGCGCGGCATCGCCCGCCAGCATGCCGGAATTGCACAGGCCGATGGCCCGTTCGTCCTGCGAGGCATCCTTGAACTCGACAATCCGGTCGAGATTACCGTCGGCATCGAGCACCAGCCGGCCATAGGCTCCGGGGTCCACCGGCTCAAAACCGATCGCGACCACATCGGCGCCGCCCTGCAGGGCGGCGAACACTGCCTCGATTGTCGATTGCCGGATCAGAGGCATGTCGGCAGGCAGAACGATCATGTGACCGTCAAAGCCTTCGAGCGCCTGGCGCGCGGCCAGCACGGCATGGCCGGTTCCCAGTGGCGGGTCCTGCAGTGCTGTCAGTGCACCGAGCCGGGTTGCCGCTTCGCCGACCGCCGGGGCGTGAGTGCCATACACCGTCACGACACGCTCGACTCCCGAACTACGTGCGACATCAATCGCCCAGTCCAGCATAGGCCGCCCCCCGACCGAATGCAGGAGCTTGACCGTCTTGGACTTCATGCGCGTGCCTTGTCCGGCAGCCAGAATGACTGCGGCGCGGGATCGTGACATGGGGCTACCCTCTTGGCCGAATGGCGAGTTTGACATGTGTCTTGGCGCTATAGCCTATCGTGCGATAGCGCGTAACCATACAGCGTCGCAACTGCCAGTCTCAAAGAGCAAATTCACATGTCCGATTCCCTCGACCCAGACCTGTTCAACCGCGCCTCGATCGCTTTCGATCTCGACGGTACACTGGTCGATACGGCACCCGATCTTGTGCGGGCCCTCAACGCCACCATTGTGCCCGACGGGCTGGCCCCGGTGCCTGTGCTGGAGGTGCGCGCAATGGTCGGACGCGGCGCCCAGGCCCTGCTTGAACGCGCCTATGCCGGGCAGGGGCGCAGGCTGGCACCGCAGGACAGCGCGGCTCTGGTTGCGCGCTTCATCGAGATCTACCAGGCCGATATCGCCGCCCACAGCCGGGTTTTCCCGGGCGTGGAAGCCACGCTGGCGCGGTTGCAGCGTGCCGGCGCCACCCTGTCGGTGTGCACCAACAAGCCGTCAGTCCTGTCCGATCTGTTGATTGCCGAATTCAGGCTGACGGATTATTTCGCCCGCATCATCGGTCCCGACCGCACCACGGCCAAAAAGCCGGCCGCCGACCATGTCCACACCGCGCTCGGCACCGGCCATTTGCGCGCAGCCATGGTGGGCGACAGCGCACCGGACGTGGATGCCGCACGGGCCGCAGGGGTCCCGAGCATCGTGTTGAGCTATGGCTATAGCGAACAACCGGCCGGCTCCTTGGGAGCCGACCGGTTGCTGCATGATTTCAGTGATATTCCTGGAACGCTCGCCGAATTGTGGCAGGCGCAGAATTGATCAGGCGGAGCGACGTTCGCGACCAACGTCATTGGCAGGCCGGGTCGGCATGCCATTGACCAAGTTCGACCGCACATCGGTGCGGGCAGAACGCATGGCTGGCATGAAGCCAGCTTCGACAAGATCGACATTTACGTCATAGCCACGCTCGGCCCAGTAAGCTTCAATACGAGCTTTAAGGCGGCGCGCGCCCTCTGGCGTGCACAGATCGTTATTCATGAACAATACCTCCAATACGACCGAAGCTTCCCTCGGCCGGGAATTGCGTCCAATCTTATGATTATAGTCGCCGATGCGCTGAATACGCTTCCGGTTCGGGAGGGCTGATATAGCCATGACGCTTCCGTGACGAGGCAAAACTGATGTGTCAAGTTGTCGCACCCCTGTCACGGGGCAGGTGCAGATCAGCATGCACGCAGAGTTGACCGCCTGTAAGGGCGTGCTTATACGAGCGCTTTCCGGGATACCGGGCGATTAGCTCAGCGGGAGAGCACCTCGTTCACACCGAGGGGGTCACTGGTTCAATCCCAGTATCGCCCACCATTTCCTTCCAGAACCACGAAAATACCGAATCAGCACGAGCACTCGTATACCGGGCATGCTCTCGCGCAATGCAGGCCAGGGTCGAGCGCGCTCGCGCAGTTGGTCACCGCCACATCGCCCGGGCCGCGTGGCGAGACGATGCGGATTTCCGGCGGCGGCCCGAAAATATTGCCGGCAATCACCGAAGCCGCGCCCGAACCGGCTCAAACATCGCCCTGTCGCGAACTCAGTGTGCGCCAGCGGCCGAACTGCGTTTGTTGGGGCGACGCCCCGCAGCCGCCGCCAAACGCGCCCTGTGCCCATACACAATCACCCCCGCCATACGGCGAGGGTGAGGTGTCAGTCTGGCATTGAAATGCGATGGCTGTCTGCCGGATCGCCTCAGGCGACCTTCGAGATCTTGGCCGCGCGCAGCTCTTCGATCCGGCTGCGGGCGATCTCGTCGGCGATCAGGTTGGACGGACGGCCCTCCTTGTCGGACTGGTCGAGAATCTCGCCCAGCGTCCGCTCGAGACCGACCAGCTTGCCCTGGACCCAGGCCGGATCGAAATCGCCGGCAATCTCGCCCATCACATTGATGATGCCGCCGGCATTGAGCACGTAATCGGGCGCATAGACGATGCCGCGTTTCATGATCTCGGCGCCCATATCGCGGGTCGAGAGCTGGTTATTGGCCGCCCCGGCAATGATCTTCGCCTTGATGCGGCCGATCGTGTCCGGATTGATCACGGCACCCAGCGCACAGGGCGCGAAGACATCGACATCCTGGTCGTAGATTTCGTCGAGCCCGACAATGGTCGCACCATATTCGGCCTTCAGGCGCTCAAGGCCTTCGACATTGATATCGGTGACGATCAGCTTGGCACCCGCCTTGGCGAGATGGCCGCTCAGATAGGAGCCGACATGGCCGGCAGCCCCCTGGATCGCAACCGTGATGCCGGAAAGGTCAGTCTTGCCCAGCGCACGCTCGATACAGACCTTCATGCCGCGGAACACGCCCTCGGCGGTCACTGGCGAGGGATCGCCCGAAGCGTCCTTGCCTTCCGGCAGTCCAACCACATGCTTGGTGAAGCGGCGCACGGCCATCATGTCGGCCGGGCTGACGCCGACATCCTCGGCGCTGATATAGGCACCGTTCAGGCTCTCAACGGCACGGCCGAAGGCTTCGAACAGGGCCACACGATCGAAATTGCCCGCCGGCTTCATGATCACGCTCTTGCCGCCACCGATTGGCAGGCCGGCCATGATATTCTTGTAGCTCATGCCCTGGGACAGACGCAGCGCATCGTTCAGCGCTTCGGCCGATGAGGGATAGGTCCACATGCGGCAGCCGCCGCAGGCCGGGCCGCTGACAGTGGTGTGGACGCCGATAATGGCTTTGAGACCTGTCAGCTCATCGGTCGCGAACAGGACTTTCTCGTGATTGTCAAAAGACGGGTGCTCGAGGACACTCATGAAGCGCAGACCCTTTTTCCATGGGAGCAGCGTGATCGCTGCAAAATCGGGCGCCCGAATACCCTTTCGCAAGACCAGATACAAGCGCGAGAAAACATCGCCATATGACGTTAACGTAACAATTCTTTTATGCGGCAGCGCAGCATTGGGATAATTTTTGCCTCAAACCAGGGGTTTTTGCGCAACCAAGCACTATTCCGCCAGGAGGGGTGCGGTAAGGGGAGATAATCTGGCCCGAAACTCGCGGCATCGCGCACGGTCTCGGTCATGGTTTTTCGCAACTGCGAACCGAGATAAAAGCGCTGTGCATGCAGTCCGACCAGCAGGGTGAGCTTCACATTGCCCAGTTGCGAGGTGAGTCTTTGCTGCCAGAGCGGCGCGCATTCCTTGCGGGGCGGCAGGTCGGCGCCCGCGGCATCGAGGCCGGGGAAACAGAAGCCCATCGGCGCAATGGCGAGCCTGGAAGCATCGTAAAAAACCGCCTCATCGACGCCCATCCAGTCACGCAGCCGGTCGCCGGACGGATCGGTGAAGGGCCGGCCCGACGCATGGACACGCGTGCCCGGGGCCTGGCCGACGATCAATATTCTGGCGCTGGAAGACGCCTGAACGACCGGGCGCGGTTCATGCGGCATGAAGGGCGCGCAGACCCGGCAGGCCCGGATATCGGCAAGTAGCGGGTCGAGATCAGACGCGGCCAATCCGGTAGACACCCTTGAAGGTCTCGGCATCACTCACCGGCTTGCCCTTGCGCAGGATCGCCACCTGGCCCTTTTGCATCAGCCGGATCGCGGCCTGGCGCACATGGCCGAAGCGCTTGTGCCAATTGTCGGGATCGGCGGCGCGCGCAACATCCTCCGGGGCGATCGAGCGCCCCTCGGGAGCGGCTTTCACCAATTGCAGGATAACGGCTTCGATCGGATCGTCGGATGATGTATCGGTCATGATGGGTATCTATTCCAGCTTTGCCCGCGTTACCAGAGGCTGCCATGCGCCGTGATCACCGCCCCTACTGGATGCACCGTTTGTGGGAGCAATACGAGAATGCCTGGACACGTCATTTCCTGGCCCCGCATTTCGAAGCCCTGGGCGATGATCCGAAGATTGTGCGGCCCTGGCATGTCGAGGTCTTCGGACCGAATATCGAGGCTGGCGAGAAGCTGCACATTATCGCCAGCGCCGCCGATCCGGTCCGTCTCACCGTCTGGTCACCACAGGATAGCCAGGGTCATATCCGCATCGGCGACGGTGTTTTCATGGCGGGAGGCACGCGCCTATTGGCCGCCGGCTCGATCGAGATTGGCGATGCCTGCCTGATTGCCCGCGAAGCGGTGATCACCGATTGCGACTGGCATTCCCTCTATGACCGCGTCGATCCGGCCCCGCCCTTCAAGCCTGTGAAGCTTGGCAAGAATGTCTGGATCGGCGATGGCGCCTTTATCGGCAAGGGGGTGACGATCGGCGATCATGCCGTGATCGGCGCCCGTGCTGTCATCACCAAGGATGTCGAGCCCTATGCGGTGATGGCCGGCA
>JBNMNI010000084.1:0-6403 GCA_051275375.1 Maricaulis sp.
CTTGATGTCACCGAGGGCGAGGAAGCGAAGTCCGAATTGTCGCGCTTCCGCCGCGCCCATGACGAAACCCTCAATCACATGGCCGAAGCGGTGGTGGTGTTTGACCGCTCCAAGCGGACCGCTTTCCACAACACCGCCTTTTCGAAATTGTTCAAGCTCGACGAGGCCTGGCTCAATGAGCGGCCGGGCCACGGCCAATTGCTGGACCGGATGCGCGAGAAGCGCCTCCTGCCCGAACAGGCCGATTTCGCCGACTGGAAAGCCCATGAGCTGGCCCGCTACGAGCTGGCGCCGGGCGATGAGACGCCGGACGAGCTGTGGCCGATGCCCGATGGGCGCACACTGCGCGTGGCGCGCCAGCGTCACCCGCTCGGCGGCGTGATGCTGATTTTCGAGGACAAGACCGACGAGCTGGCCCTGCGCGCACGCTATAACACGCTGATCAATGTCCAGCGCGCCACGCTCGACAAGCTGCACGAGGCGGTCGCGGTGTTTGGCGCCAATGGCCGCCTCCAGCTCAATAATAATGCCTTCGAGCAATTATGGGGCTTCGACGCCGAGGAACTCGACGGACAGCCCGATTTCGAAACCGTGGCCGAGACCTGTGCCGCCCTGTTTGCCGATGACCGGGTGTGGAATGATATTCGCGGCCGGGTCACCGATCCAAGCCCGCAGGCGCGCAAACAGGTCACCGGCGAGATGCATCGCTCCGATGACCGGGTGCTGACCTATCTGACGCGGCCTCTGCCCGATGGCGCGACGCTGATCTGCTGGGATGATGTCACCGATAGCCGCCGGATCGAGGAGGCGCTGCGCGAACGCGCCGAGGCGCTGGAAACCTCCGAACGCATCAAGACCGAATTCGTCGAGCATGTGAGCTATCAATTGCGCACGCCGCTGACCACGATCGGCGGTTATGCCGACCTTCTGGCCCAGGGCTTTGCCGGCGAGCTGACCGAGCGTCAGAAGGAGCCGATGGCGGCGATCCAGTCGGCCTCATCGCATCTGGCCAAGCTGATCGACGATATTCTTGATATCGCTGCGATCGATGCCGGCCAGCTCGAGCTCGATCTGGGCGATGTCAATCTGGAAGAGGTCGTGCGCGAGGCTGCCGAACTGGTCGCGGCGCGCGCCGATCATAATTCGGTCAAGCTCGATGTGCGGGTCGAGGGCGCTCTCGGCCTGTTCCGGGCCGACCGCAACCGGTTGAAACAGGTTGCGATGAACCTGTTGTCCAACGCCTTGCGTCATGTGCAGCCGGGCGGCAGCATCACGATCGGTGCCCGGCGCGAAGGCGATCAACTCACGCTCTGGGTCAATGATGATGGCGAGGGTATCGCACCGGAGAAACAGGCCAGCGTGTTCGACCGTTTCGCCCGCGGCTCGCGCGGCGGTGCCGGTCTCGGCCTCGCCCTGGTCAAGGATATCGCCCAGCTGCATGGCGGCTGGGTCGAGCTCAAATCAGAGCCCGGCGAGGGCACGCTCGTGGCCTGTCACCTGCCGTCCGAGGCGCGCAGCGTCGCGACGCCGCGCGAACTGGATCTCAAGGGCGTGCCGGTCGAGGATGACCGGGTCGCTTCGGAGAACTAGCCGGGTTTGCGGCTCAGCCCTGGTGCTCGGGCATGCGGACGATCAGCCCGTCCAGGTCTTCGGTGACCTTGATCTGGCAGGACAGGCGCGAGGTTTCCGTAACGCCGTCAGCAAAATCGAGCATCGAATCTTCCATCGCCTCGCGCGAACCGGTGCGGGCGAACCAGGCCTCGTCGACATAGACATGGCAGGTGGCACAGGCACAGGCCCCGCCGCAATCGGCATCGATGCCGGGGATCATGTTGCGAACCGCACCTTCCATCACTGTCAGGCCGGTGGCGACCTCGATGCTGTGTTCGGTTCCGTTATGCTCGATATAGGTGATCTTGGCCATGCGACGCTCCGGTTCTGCGGGTTGGAAATGAACAGCGTTCACCGCGATGTCAAGATTCAGCTTCACCGCTTGCGGTCGCGGGCGCGCTTCGTTAAGCGCGAAGCATGACCCGATCACGCGATCTTTCCCTGACCGATCTGGCAGCGACCTCAATGCTCGGCCACCGCCTGGCTGCGGTGCTGCAGGCGGGCGATGTGGTGTGCCTGGCCGGCGATCTCGGGGCCGGCAAGACCACGCTGGCGCGGCAGATCATCGCCGATCTGTGCGGTATCGATGATGCGCCAAGCCCGACCTATACCATTGTCCAGGTGTATGAGACGGCTGGCGCACTGCCCTTGTGGCATGTCGATCTCTACCGGATCGAGGATTCCGGCGAGCTCGACGAACTCGGGCTGGAGGATGCCTTTGACGAGGCCATCACGCTGATCGAATGGCCGGACCGGCTGGGCCATGCGCTTCCGGCCGAGCGGCTGGAGATTTCCATAGCCATGTCCGGCGCAGGCGTGGACACTGTCCGCACTGCCCGGATGACAGGGTTTGGACGCTGGGAGAACCGTCTTGATGACATCTGATCGCGACCAGGCGCGCGCCGATTTTCTCGACCGTGCCGGATGGGGCGGCGTCACTGCGGCAGCGCTGCCGGGCGATGCCTCCACCCGCCGGTATTTCCGCCTCGAACGCGGCGATGAGCGCGCCATGTTGATGGACGCGCCGGCGCGGGCTGAAGCGCCGGTCTGCCCGCCCGAGGCGACGGCGGAAGAGCGCGCCGCGCTTGGCTATAACGCCCAGGCCCGTCTGGCGGGCTCCAATCTGGTCGCCTTTGCCGGTCTGGCCAGTGCGCTGGGCGAGCGCGGATTTTCGGCGCCGCGGATTCTGGCCAGCGATCCCGCGACCGGGTTTCTATTGCTGGAGGATCTCGGCGATGACCTGTATGCGCGCCTGCTGCCGGGCAAGATGCATGAGGGCCGGCTCTATGCCGAGGCGGTTGACGCCCTGGCGGCGATCTATCGCTCGACCTTCTCGGACCGGGTCAGCCTGGATGGCCATGAATGGCCGCTTCTGCCCTATGATTCCGTCGCGCTGGCGGCGGAGACCGATCTCTTCCTCGACTGGTTCGCCGCGCGCCATGCCGGCCTGACCATCAGTGATGACGCACGGTCCGACTGGAACGAGATCTGGAGCCGCAGCTTCAGCCGCCTGGACCATTGTGCCCCCGGACTGGTGCTGCGCGATTTTCACGCGGAAAATCTCATCCACCTGCCCGAACGCGAGGGGCATGGCCGCGTCGGCCTGCTCGATTTCCAGGACGCGGTGATCGGGCACCCGGCCTATGATCTGGTCTCGCTGATCGAGGATGCGCGCCGCAGCGTTGATCACAATCTGGCGATTCCGCTGAAAGCGCGCTTTGTCGAACAGGCCGGAATCGAGGATGTGGCCGGATTCGATGCCGCCTATGCCGTGCTCGGCGCCCAGCGCAATGCAAAAATTCTCGGCATTTTCGTGCGGCTGGCCCTGCGCGACGGCAAGCAGCGCTATCTCGACCTGCTGCCGCGTGTGGCGCGTCATTACGTGGCCAATCTGCAGCACCCGGCGCTGATGCCGCTGTTGATGTGGACCAAGGCGCATGCGCCCTCAGTGTTCGCGGAAGCCCACAAATGACCGAAATCACCACCGGCATGGCCCTGGCCGCCGGGCTGGGCACACGCATGCGCCCGCTCACGGATGACCGGCCCAAGGCGCTGGTCGAGGTTGGCGGCAAGGTTTTGCTCGACTGGGCGCTCGACCGGTTCGAGGCCGCCGGCGTGAGGCGCACCATCATCAATGTGCATCATTTCGCCGACGCGATGCAGACGCATATCAAGGCTCATCCTCGCGCCGCGGGCCTGACGGTCTCCGATGAGCGCGCCGAGGTTCTGGAAACCGGTGGCGGCGTGGTCAAGGCCCTGCCCCTGCTGGGCGCGGACCCGGTCTTCATCTCCAATATCGACGCGATCTGGGTCGATGGTCCCGAGACCGAGCTGGACCGCATGCAGGCCGCATGGGATGCGGAGCGGATGGATGTTCTTCTGCTGCTCGCGCCCTTGGAGGCAACGCTCGGTTTTGACGGCGCCGGCGATTTCTTCCTCGGCGCGGATGGCCGTATCGCCTGGCGCGGCGAGGCGGCGCGCGCGCCCTTCGCCTATGCCGGCGTGCAGATCATAAGGCCCGCCATCCTGGCCGATCGGCCGGTGGCGCGCTTTTCCATGGTCGAGGTCTGGCGCGATCTGGTGCCCAAGGGCCGCGTCTTCGGCCTGCCAATGCAGAGCTTCTGGATGCATGTCGGCGATCCAGCGGCGGTGAGAGCGGCCGAGGCGCGCCTGACCGGGTGAGCGAGAGCCTGTTCGATACGCCGGCCCCGCGCCTCTTCACCCTGCCGCCCCAGGCGGATTTCCTGCGCTCGATTGCCCGCCGCCTGCGGCTGGAATTCAATGTCGAGGCCCATCCCGACGCCCTGACGCGGATCTTGATCCTCACCCCGACCCGCCGCGCTGCCAAGGCGCTCGGCGATGCCTTTGCCGAAGAGGCGGGCAATGGCGTTGCCCTGCTGCCGATGATCCGGCCGCTTGGCGATATCGATGTCGATGATCCGCCGTTCGAGCCGGGCGAGCTGGCCGGCATCGCGCCGCCTGCCGTGTCCGGTTCGCGCCGCCGTTTCGAGCTGGCGCGTCTGATCCTGGCCAAGGAAGCGGCGCTGGGGCGCGAGATCGGGATTGGCGGTGCGCTGGCCCTGGCCGAACCGCTCGGGGCCCTGCTCGACGATCTGGCGACCGAGGATGTGACGGATTTCTCCGTCCTCGACGCGGCGCTGCAGGAATATTTGCCGGCCGATCGCCGGGAGGCGGTGGAGTTTCTCAATATTGTCGGCACGATCTGGCCGATGCGGCTGAAAGAGCTCGGCCTGGTCGATGCCGCCGCGCGGCGCTCGATCGTGCTCGGCGCGCTGGTCGAGCGCTGGCAGCGCCAGGCCCCGCCGCATCCGGTGCTCGTGGTCGGTTCGACCGGTTCGATTCCGGCGGCCCGTGCCGTGATGCAATGCGTGGCGCAGCTGCCGCAGGGCATTGTCGTGCTGCCGGGCTTTGACTGGGATGCCGATGACAAGGCCTGGGACAATATCGATGATGCCCACCCGCAATGGGCGATGCGCGATTTCGTCGACACGCTTGGTGTCGCGCGCGGCGATGTAAAGCAATGGCCAGGCTCGGCCGAGGAAGTGCCCGCGCGCGCCCGCCGGCGCGTGATCGCCGAATCCTTGCGTCCCGCCGAGGTCACCGATGGCTGGCTCGGGCGGGTTGCGGGGCTGATTGAGGAATTTGGCGAGGATTTCTTTGCCCGCGGCCTTGATGGCTTGTCCTTGATCGAAGCGCCGGACCTGCTGGCCGAGGCGCGGATCTGTGCGCTCTTGCTGCGCGAAACCCTCGATACGCCCGGCAAGACGGCCATCCTGGTTACGCCCGATCGCGGCCTGGCGCGCCGCGTCGCCGCCGAGATGGACCGCTTCGGCGTCCGGCTTGACGATTCCGGCGGCGCAGCGCTGTCGGAAACCCATGCCGGGGCTTTCCTCTTGCGTCTGCTCGATGTCGCCGAGGATGCGGGCAGTGTCGTGGCGCTGTCGGCGCTGTGGGGTTCACCGCTCTTTGCTGCCGGGCTCGAGCGCGGACTGGTGCATGGCGTGCTCGGGAAATTCGAGGCCGAGGCACTGCGCGGTGTGCGGCCCGGGCGCGACCTGGCTTCGGTGCGCGCCCGCCTGGGCGGCAAATATGTCAAACTGTTCGATGATGACCGCGTTGCCATCGAGGCCATACTGACGCGGATGGAGGCAGCGATGGCGCCGCTGGGCGGTGATGAGCTGCAACCGGCGGCCATCTGGGCTGAACGCCATGCGCGCGCCGCCGAGGCTCTGGCCTCGAGTGCCGATCGCGACGGGGCTGTCAGGCTCTGGTCCGGTGAGGGCGGCGAGGCGGCGGCCGGTGTGCTGCGTGAATTGCTCGGCGAAACGGACAGCCTGCCGCCCATGCGTCTGTTTGACTATGCCGGTGCGTTTCGCGAACTGGTGCGGGCGCGCCGCGTGCCGCCGCGGCTGGGTGTGCATCCGCGGCTGCAGGTGCTTGGCCCGCTTGAGGCGCGGCTGATCGGCGCTGACCGGATTGTGCTGGCGGGCCTGAATGAAGGCGTCTGGCCGGCCGGTCTCGGGGTTGATCCCTGGCTCTCCGCCGGCATGCGCAAGGCGCTGAAACTGGGGGCACCGGAACGCCGCCACGGTCTGGCGGCCCATGATTTCGCCCAGCTGGCGGCCGGCGCCGAGGTCTTCCTGACCCGCGCCACCAAGGCCGATGGGTCGCCGACCGTCGCTTCGCGCTGGGTCTGGCGGTTGAAGACGCTGGTCGAGGGCGCGATGGGGCGCGACGCGGCGGCGAAGGCGCTGGCGCCGTCGGAACCCTA
>JBNMNI010000085.1:0-6378 GCA_051275375.1 Maricaulis sp.
GGCGTCTTGCGGGCAATGTTCGCCGGCGCCTTCCTGACCCTGGCGACCAATGGCGCCTATGCCTGGCTCGCCGCCCTGCATTCGCCCGACACGATCGGCCTGCTTGCCCTGGTGATCAGCTCCGACAATCTCGCCGCCGGCTTTGTCGGCACCGCCTTCATCGCCTATCTCTCCTCGCTGACCGACCCGATCAATGCCGCAACCCAATACGCCCTGCTCTCATCGCTCTACGCCCTGATCAATAAATTCATCGCCGGTTTCTCCGGCGTCATGGCCGACGCGCTCGGCTATGTGAATTTCTTCCTGCTGACGGCGGGTTATGCGCTGCCGGCGGCGGGGCTGGTCCTGTTCATCATGATGAAGGGCTCGCCGGCTGCGAAGGGCTTGGTGAAGCATGAGGGGAACGAGGCTCAAACCTCCTAACTTACAACGCCTTGTCATCCGGGACGGATGCCCGGACGCGATAGCGATCCGGGCGTAGATCCGAGACCTACCCGCAATTCCAGCTGGAGACACGGGTAGGTCCCGGCTCTGCGCCCCGCCTGTGCGGGGCATCCGGCCGGGATGACAAAATTACTGGTTTTAAGGAGTGAAAGGTGGGCCAACCGGCCCCCGTCGCGCCCGTCATCCTCACCAGCTCCGTCGCCTTTGGCGACACCTCTTCCATCAAGGAAGATGAGGGCGTTGTGCAAAGCTTCGCCGGGTGTGCCCACTGCTTTGCCGCCCGGCCCGGTCAAGCTCCCTCCTCTTCCTTGATGGAAGAGGTGGCCGCGAAGCGGCCGGAGCTGGTGACGGCCTCGCGCCGGTGCGGCCTCAGCCAGGCGCAACGTCAAAAGGGACTCAGTATACTGTGTCCCCAAGTGGTTGCTCCCCCCCCCTACTCCCCCACCATCCCGACCTCATGCGCTTCCGGATCATAGGCCGCCAGCGCCGCCAGCGTGGTGATCTCGCTGACCGAAGCGCCGAGCCTTGCGATCTGGACCGGGTGTTCGAAGCCGAGCAGCATCGGGCCGATGACATTGGCGCCGCCGCCGACGCGCAGGAGTTTGGTCGAGATCGAGGCGGAGTGGATGGCGGGCATGACCAGGACGTTCGCCGGGCCGCTTAGGCGGGAAAACGGGTAGAGGAAGCGGTGTGAGGGGTCGAGGGCGACGTCGACATTCATTTCGCCCTCGTATTCGAACTCGACGCCGCGCGCGTCGAGAATATCGACGGCGGCCTGGAGTTTTTCCGAGCGCTGGCCGGCCGGATTGCCGAAGGTGGAATAGGACAGGAAGGCGACGCGCGGGGTGAAGCCGAAGCCCTTGGCGGCGGCGGCGGCCTCGATGGCGATATCGGCCAGCGCCTCGCTATCGGGGAATTCGGTGACATTGGTGTCGGCGATGAACAGGGTGCGGTTCTTGGCCAGGGCGATCGACATGCCGATCACGCGCTGGCCCGGCGCCGCATCGAGCACCAGGCGCACATCGTGCAGGGCGGCGTCATAGGAGCGCGTCGTGCCGGTGACGATGCCGTCGGCATCCCCCAGCTTGACCATGCAGGCGGAGAAGACATTGCGGTCATTATTGACCAGGCGCTGGACATCGCGGCGCAGATAGCCCTGGCGCTGCAGCCGCTCATAGAGGAAATCGGCATAGTCGCTATTGCGCTCCGACAGGCGCGCATTGACGATCTGGATGGCATCTTCCGGCACGCCGACCAGGCGCATATTGGCGCGGGTCACATCCTCGCGCCCGACCAGGATCGCCTTGCCGAGCTCCTGGCTCTGGAAGGCGAAGGCGGCGCGGATCACCGAGGGTTCCTCGCCCTCGGCGAAGACGATGCGGCGGCCCTGGCCCATCACGGCGCCCTGGATGCGCTGCAGCAGGGCGGCGGTCGGGTCGAGACGGCGGGCCAGCGAGTGGCGATAGGCGGCCATGTCGGGAATCGGCTTGCGTGCGACGCCACTATCCATCGCCGCCTGGGCGACATAGGGCGGCACATAGGAGATCAGGCGCGGATCAAAGGGCGAGGGGATGATATAGCCGCGGCCGAATTTCGGACGCGCGCCATGATAGGCGGCGGCGACCTCGTCGGGCACGTCTTCCTTGGCCAGGGCCGCCAGGGCGTGGGCGGCGGCGATCTTCATCTCTTCATTGATGGTGCGGGCGCGCACATCGAGGGCGCCGCGGAAAATATAGGGAAAGCCCAGCACATTATTGACCTGGTTGGGATAGTCCGAACGGCCCGTCGCCATGATGGCATCGTCGCGCACCGCCTCGACCTCTTCCGGCGTGATCTCCGGGTCGGGATTGGCCATGGCGAAAATGATCGGATTGGGCGCCATCGACTTGATCATCTCGCCGGTAAAGGCGCCGGCGACCGAGAGGCCAAGCACGCAGTCGGCGCCATCCATGGCCTCGGCCAGGGAACGCTTGTCGGTTTCCACCGCATGGGCGGCCTTCCACTGATTGAGATCGGTGCGGCCGGTATGAATAATGCCCTTGCTGTCGCACAGCACGGCATTATTGGCATCGACACCCATCGCCTTGAGCAATTCCAGCACCGCAATGCCGGCAGCCCCGGCGCCATTGACCACGACTTTCAGGTCGGCCATGCGGCGGCCGGTGATCTCGCAGGCATTGATGATGCCGGCGGTGGAGATGATGGCGGTGCCGTGCTGGTCGTCATGGAAGACGGGGATATCGAGCAGCTCGCGCAGGCGCTGTTCGATGATGAAGCTTTCCGGCGCCTTGATGTCTTCCAGATTGATGCCGCCGAATGTATTGCCGAAACGGCGCACGCATTCGACGAAGGCCTCGCCATCCTCTTCCTCGACCTCGATATCGATCGCGTCGATATCGGCGAAGCGCTTAAACAATACCGCCTTGCCCTCCATCACCGGTTTCGAGGCCATGGCGCCGAGATTGCCGAGGCCCAGGATCGCGGTGCCATTGGAGATGACGGCGACCATATTGCCCTTGGAGGTATAGTCGTAAACCTTGTCCGGATCGGCAGCGATCGCCTTGACCGGGGCGGCAACGCCGGGGCTGTAGGCGAGGGAAAGATCGCGCTGGGTCGCCATCGGCTTGGTGGCGGCCATGGCGAGTTTGCCGGGGGTCGGCTCGCGGTGAAAGGCCAGGGCTTCTTCATCATCGACCTTGCTGATTCTGTCGCTCATCACTGCCATCCTTGCCCGCGCGGGATTTTCCCATAGAACTAGGCCTCTAGCCGCTTCGCCCCCTTGCACGCAAGACGAAACCTCGTCACGGACCGCCCCGATGAATGCGATGACCCAGATGCCGGTTCCGGCAAACCGGCAATTTCCCGACCCCGAGGGCGCCACGCCGATGATGGCGCAATACCTCGCCCTGCGCGCCCAGGCGCCCGGTGATGCGCTGTTGTTTTACCGCATGGGCGATTTTTACGAGCTCTTCTTCGACGATGCCGTGCGCGCCTCCGCCGCCCTCGACATCGCGCTGACGAAACGCGGTGAGCACCAGGGCGAGCCGATCCAGATGTGCGGTGTTCCCGCTGCCGCCTCGGAAGCCTATCTGGCGCGGCTGATCAAGGCCGGTTTCAAGGTCGCCGTCGGCGAACAGATCGAGGATCCCAAGGCCGCCAAGGCGCGCGGCGGCAAATCCGTCGTCAACCGGGCGATCCGCCGCATCGTCACGCCGGGCACCCTCACCGAGGACACTTTGCTCGATCCGCGCAGCGCCAACCGCATCGCAGCCCTGGCGCGTCTGCCGAGCGGCGAGAGCGCGATTGCCTGGGCCGAGGTCTCGACGGGTGAGTTTGCCGTCATGTCGGTGGCGGCGGAAAACCTCGCCGCCGAGCTGGCCGCCATGAGTCCGGTCGAGCTTCTGGTCGAGGAAACCCGTTTCAAGGAAGGCGGCGAATTGGCGCCGCGCGCCACGGTGACACCGCTCGCCCGCGCCAAATTCGACGCCGCCTCCGCCGAACGGCAACTCAAGGCGCACTTTGCGGTGCATGAACTGACAGCCTATGGTGAGTTTACGCGTGCCGAACGGGCAGCCTTGGGTGCCTTGCTCGATTATCTCGCTCTGTCGCAGGCCGGCGCCCCGGCCAAGCTTGCCCCGCCACGCCAGATCGCCCAGGGCAGCGTCCTCGCCGTCGATCCGGCCACCCGCGCCAGCCTGGAAATCGAACGCACGCTGAGCGGCAATCGCGCCGGCTCCCTGCTCGACGCCATCGACCGCACCGTCACCGCACCGGGCGCCAGATGCCTCGCCGAACGCCTGGCGCGGCCTTTGACCGATGCGGTTATGATCGAACAACGACTTGATGCGATTGGTTTTTTCGAGACGTCCTCGGAATTGCGCCGCGAGACGCGCGAGCGCCTGAAATCGGCCGGCGATCCGGAACGGGCCCTGTCGCGCCTCCTGCTCGGCCGCGGCGGACCGCGCGATCTCAAGGCCTTGTCGGCAGCACTGCAGGAAGGCGAAGCCCTCGCCACCCGCATTCTCGAGGCGCCGCTGAGCACGCCGCCACCGATGATCACCGCCAGCCTCACCGCGCTATCCCTGGCCGACAAGCCGGAATTGTCAGCCCTGGTTGGTGATCTGGAGCGCGCTATCACTGATGAACCGCCGCTTCTGTCCCGCGATGGCGGTTTCGTGGCGCCCGGCTGGCGGCCCGAGCTCGACGAGACCCGCAAACTGCGCGATGCCTCGCGCCGTATCGTCGCCGGCCTGCAGCAGACCTATGCCGAGGTGACCGGTGTTACAGGTCTGAAAATACGTCATAATAACGTGCTGGGCTATTTCGCCGAAGTCACCGCCAAGCATGGCGATGCGCTGATGGGCCGCGAGGATTTCATCCATCGCCAGACCATGGCGAATGTCGTGCGCTTCTCGACCGTCGAGCTGGCCGACCTGGAATCGCGCATCTCCAGCGCCGGCGAACGCGCCCTGGCGATGGAAATCGAGGTTTTTCAGGGGCTTTGCCAGCGGGTCGAGGGTCTGGCGGATCCGATCCGTCAGGCCGCCCGTGCTCTGGCCGAATTCGACGTCGCAGCCGGTCTGGCCGAATGGGCCATTGAAACAGAGGCTTGCCGCCCGGTGGTCGAGGAGAGTTCGGTCTTCGCCGTCTCCGGCGGCCGCCACCCCGTGGTCGAACGGGCCCTGCAGCGCAATGGCGAAGGCCGGTTCACGCCCAATGACTGCATGCTCGACGGGGCCGGTGCGTCGGCGGCGCGGCTGATGTTTGTCACCGGACCCAATATGGCCGGTAAGTCCACGTATTTGCGGCAGAATGCGCTGATCCTTATGTTGGCGCAGGCGGGCTGTTACGTGCCGGCGCGCTCGGCCCGGATCGGTATTGCCGACCGGTTGTATTCGCGCGTCGGGGCGGCCGATGATCTGGCGCGTGGCCGCTCGACCTTCATGGCGGAAATGATCGAGGCCTCGGCGATTCTCAACCAGGCCACGGGTCGCAGCTTCGTCATCCTCGACGAGATTGGCCGCGGCACTGCAACTTTTGACGGCCTCTCGATCGCCTGGGCGGCGGCAGAGCATCTGCACGGTGTCAATCAGTGCCGCGCCCTGTTCGCGACGCATTATCATGAGCTTACCCGGCTGGCCGAGGATCTGGAGGCTGCCGGAAACTGCTCGCTCAAGGCGCGCGAATGGAAGGGCGAGCTGGTCTTCCTGCACGAGGTTGGCCCCGGGGCGGCCGATCGTTCCTACGGGATCGAGGTTGCCCGCCGGGCCGGCCTGCCTCCGGTCGCAATCCGGCGCGCCAAAACGATTCTGGCGCGGCTGGAATCGGAAGGCGCGCCGGCCGCGGCACTGGCTGATCTGCCGCTGTTCGCCCTTGTTGAACCGGTTGTTCAGGCGCAGGAATCGGCCGTCGAACTGCGGCTGTCCGATATCGAGCCCGACGGGCTGGCACCGCGCGAGGCGCTGGAAATCCTGTACGAGCTCAAGGCGCTGATGAAGAATGAGTGACGTCGCACCAATCGGTGCATTAGGCTGAGATCCAGATGACCCACCCGGCCCTTCCCGCTTCGCTGAACGCCCTGACGCTGCGCGCCCAGCTGGCGGCCGCCATAGCCATGGAGGGCTGGGCTTCCCCCGCGGCGCGGGCGACGGCGCTGGCCCATGTCCGCGCAGCGCTGGACCGTTTTCGTGAACAGGCTGTCGACTGTCTGTCGAAGAGCGGCGGCGGGGCGCTGGCGGCCCAGGCCCTGTGCGACGGGATGAGTGTCAGCCTGCACGCCTTGTTCGATTCCATGGCCGCAGGCGATACCCAGGGCTCGCGCGGCGTCTCGCTGTGTGCGCTCGGCGGTTTCGGCGCCGGCGAATTGGCGCCGTTCTCCGATGTCGACCTGCTTTTGATCAAGCCGGATGATGGCGATGCTGCCACCGATGCCTT
>JBNMNI010000086.1:0-6357 GCA_051275375.1 Maricaulis sp.
GGTGCCTTTGGAAAGCCGAAAGCTTGCCAATATAGGCTTATAGGAGCAAAGGCTTGATTCAAGTGGATCAAAGCCGATTTGCCAGATGGATGCTCGATGGCGACAGTGCAGCACAAGGCCGATCTCCCAGCCAATAAAAAAGCCTACCGGACGGTTCTCGATCTGGTTCGCCTGGGCACGGTGGGCAAGTCCGACCATGATCGCGCGATCAGTGACATCCTTCAGTGTGTCAAAACCTATTTTGACCTGCCGCGCGTTGCTGTCTGCCTGATGGATCCGGGAGGATATACGGTCAAATGTCTGATCGATGATATCGGCGCCTACCATATCGGCGACGTCATGCCGCTGGCCGGCAGCTGGTGCGAGCAGGTCGCCCGGCTGGAACGGTCTGTACTGGCCGTGTGCGAGAGCGCGCGGGATTTTGCCGCCTATCCCGGACTGCTCGACCACAGTGAGAAAACCTATGCCGGTGCGCGCATCATGGTTGAGGGGCGCCTGTATGGCATCATGAATGTGACGGCGCCGACGGCCCGGGCTGTCGCTTTCGATGATGGCGATCGGGAAGTGCTGGAAGTGGCTGCGGCCCTGGTCGGTCATCGTCTTTCCCTGCAATCCACCGAAGAGCGCCTGGAATTGGTATTGCGCGGTTCCAGCGTCGGCTTTTGGGAATGGGATATTCGTGCCGATGCGATCTTCTGGTCGCCGCGCTATCTTGAAATTCTTGGCCTGCCTGGCGGGGTGGTGGACCGCACCTTTGCTGATTTCGTAAATCGCCAGCACCCTGATGACCGCGCACATATCCGTCAGGCCATGCGCGACCATCTTGAACACCGCCTTCCCTATGACATTGAATTCCGGCTGAGCCGGGAGAATGGCGAGTATGCCTGGATGCATGCCCGCGGTCAGGCGTCCTGGGATGTATCGGGGGCACCCCGGCGCATGGCCGGGTCGATCGACGACATCACAGCGCGCAAGCTGGCCGACCAGGCGCTGCAGCAGTCAAAACAGCGCTACTCGCTCGCGGTCCGCGGCACCGGGGTTGGCATCTGGGATTGGGATGTGGCGACCGGACAGGTGTTCTGGTCCGATCAGTTATTGCGCATGTTTGGAAGCGATGAAGGCGATTCACGGCAATCGGTTGAAAGCTTCGGCGACCGGATACACGAAGAGGATCGCGCTGCGGTGCTGGCGCTGCTGCAACGACACCTCGCCGGTGAGGCTGATTACCGAATCGAGTATCGCGCCTGCTTGCCAACTGGCGAAACGATCTGGGTCCACACGCGCGGCCAGGCGATCTGGAACGAGGCCGGTGAGCCGGTTCGCATGGCGGGATCCTGCCACGATATCACCTCGCGCAAGACCGCCGAGCTCCAGGTCCAGCAGCAGGCAGAGGAGTTGGGCCGGACCAATCGGGAGCTGGAACAATTCGCCGCCGTAGCCGCGCATGACCTGCAGGAGCCCTTGCGCAAGATTACCAGTTTCGGCGCCCTTCTGACGCGTGATTATTCCGACCGTCTCGATGCGCGCGGCCATATGCTCGTCGACCGCATGGTCGATGGCGCCCATCGGTTGCGGCAATTGATACAGGACCTTCTGGGCTATTCGCGGTCGTCCAATGATGCCATGCGCATCGAGAAAATTGCGCTCCAACCCCTGATCGCGGACGTGTGCAGCGACTTTGAACTCCTGATCTCCGAGACCGGCGCCGTCATTGAGTGCGACAGCGATGCGGTGCTACGCGGAGACCCGGTATTGCTGCGCCAGATGTTTCAGAATCTGTTGAGCAATTCTCTGAAATATCGCGGCGAGGCCGCGCCGCTCATCCAGATTTCGGCTCGCCTCACCGAGGACGGATCGAACTGGCATCTCGCTGTCAGGGACAATGGGATCGGCTTTGCCAGTCGCCACGCCAAACGGGTGTTTGAAATTTTCAAGCGCCTGCATTCGCGCGACGCCTATCCTGGAACCGGTATCGGGCTGGCGCTTTGCCAGCGCGTGGTCGAACGCCATGGCGGACAGATCTGGGCCCAGAGCGAGCCCGGCGAGGGCACATCCATTCTCATTGACTGGCCGGTCTCGCCCAAAACGGGCCTGGCTGTCGCCCGGGCGGAACCATCCGGGTCAGACGACGGTAAAGTATGAATTGACGGATGCAGCGGGAATATCGACATTCCCGGATCGCGACCCCATGTTGCTTCCATCGCCAATTGAAAAGTGAGTCTGACCCCATGAAGCCTGATACCCCTGTAGCAACGCGATCCACGTCGATTGTCCGAACCTGGGGTACGCTCAACTGGGCCAGCGTTTTCTCGGTTATCCTCTATCCTGTTCTGGGCGTTTTGCTGCTGGTGACCATGGTCGTTCTCGGCCTGGCGCTCGACGGGCTGACCCTGCGCTGGTGGTATGCCCCGCTTGGTCTGGGTGTGATGGCGGCGACGATTTTTCTCTGCAATATGGGGATCGGGCCGCTGCACCGGATCTGGCAACACCGTGCCGGCGAGATCAAATGGCCGGCCCAGGTGATTTTCATGTTCAATTGTATCCTCGCGATGCAAGGCTCGCTGAAAGACTGGGTCAATTACCACTCCCAGCATCACCGTTTCGCCGACAATCCCGGTGATCCGCACAACCCGCTTGAAAGCAAGGTCTGGGCCTGGATGGGCTGGATCCTCTGGCGCGACGCGGCCGATCTCGACCGCCCGATGCCCATGTGGCTGAAGGAGAATAAGGTCGTGCTCTTTGCCGATCGCTTTCACATCTCGCTCTCGCTGGTGATGCACGTGCTGATCCCGGCGCTGATCTATCTCGCCGTTGCAATGAGCGGCGGCTCGCTGATCCTGCTCGCGGTTCTGCATGCCTGCGTCATTATTGGCCGCGGCATCCAGTTTCACGCCACCACGCTGGGCGTGAATGTGTTCGGTCACCTCGATACGCCCAAATGGGTCGATTATGTCCTGGCGCTGCTGACCGGCGGCGAGGCCCTGCACGATCATCATCACGAGTTTCCGCGCAGTGCGCTGCACTTGCCCAAGCGCGGCATCTGGAACCGGATCGTCGATTATAACGGCACCATGCTGCTGGTTCTGCGCCGGCTTGGATTGGCCAAAAATCTCGAGATCGCGCCGCAATTTGCCTGACACTGGCTGAAGTCCTGATATTGTAAGCCCCGGCAAGTTTGCCGGGGCTTTTTCATGCCCGCGGAGCCCTGGGATGGCCTCGAGTGTGGTCCTCGGGCATGCTGGGGCAGCCGGCCATCTTCAGATGGAGCGTTGGCCAGGCCTCGGGGCGCTCGATTCATCTGCCGCGTTTCTGGCAAGCTGGCCCTTGCGCGGGGCAGGCGTGTTGCCCGGCAGGTCATTCTGGCCGGCGCGCTTGGCGCCCTGTTTTGAATATGCATGCCGTATATGCGAAAACCGAAGTTGAAGCCCGCTGCGCTGGCGCTGATTTTTACGTGAAAAGGCTACGTTGAAGCATGGACCGGGTGGCGGTTCGGCGTTAGCGTCTCGTTCATTGCTTCATACCGAATGTTCGATAACGCGAAATCATACGCGACAAACCGGGGAGAAACATGCCGGATCTTGAAACCTTCCGCGCTGAAGCACGGGCTTGGCTTGAAGCCAATTGCCCGGACGAGATGCGCCGCCCGATGAAAGACGAAAACGATGCGGTGTGGGGCGGCCGAAAGGCCGTCTTCGAATCGGAGGCCCAGAAGACCTGGCTGGACCGCATGGCCGCCAAGGGCTGGACCGTTCCGGAGTGGCCGGTCGCCTATGGCGGCGGCGGCTTGTCGAAAGCCGAAGCCAAGGTTTTGCGCGAGGAAATGGGGCGCATCAAGGCGCGCTCGCCCTTGCTGTCCTTCGGCATCTGGATGCTTGGGCCGGCCTTGCTGAAATACGGCAATGAAGACCAGAAGCTCGAACATTTGCCCCAGATCGCTCGCGGTGAAATCCGCTGGGCCCAGGGCTATTCCGAACCCAATGCGGGCTCCGATCTGGCTGCCCTGATGACCAAGTGCGAGGACAAGGGCGATCATTATCTCGTCAATGGCCAGAAGATATGGACTTCCTATGCCGATCAGGCTGACTGGATTTTCGTGCTCGTGCGCACCGATTTCGCGGCCAAGAAGCATGAGGGTATCAGCTTCATTCTCGTCGACATGGCTCAGCCCGGTGTCAGCACCAAGCCGATCAAGCTGATCTCCGGCAAATCACCCTTCTGCGAAACCTTTTTCGACGATGCCCGTGCCGAGAAGAAAAACCTGGTCGGCGAGCTCAACAAGGGCTGGACCATCGCCAAATACCTGCTCACCCATGAGCGCGAAATGATTGGCGGCACCGGTGCCGGTTCCGGCGCGATGCGGCCGATGGGCGATGTCGCCATCCAGCAGGTGGGCCTGAATGAACACGGCCAGCTGGCCGATCCGGTTTTGCGCACTGATGTCGCGCGCGCCGAGATTGATGGCCTGGCTTTCCTGTCAACGCTGGAACGGGTCACCGAGGAAGCCAAGTCGGGCCAGGGTGTCGGCGCCAATTCCTCGATGCTTAAATATTACGGCACCGAGCTCAACAAGCGCCGGCTCGAGCTGATGATGGACGGATCCGGCCATGACGGGCTGGAATGGGATGGCGATGGCGATGTGGCGCGGCACTGGTTGCGCACCAAGGCCAATTCGATCGAGGGCGGCACCTCCGAGGTTCAGCTCAACATTATCTCGAAACGCATTCTCGACCTGCCGAGCGCCTGAGGGGGAGACACATCATGGCAATGCTGCTGAATGAAGAACAAGGCATGCTCAAGGATGCCGCCAAGGGTTATCTCAAGACATCGGCGCCGATCAGCCAGTTGCGCAAGCTGCGCGACACGGAAAGCGCTGACGGCTTCGACCGCATGAGCTGGAAGGCCATGGCCGATATGGGCTGGGCCAGTGTGCTGGTGCCCGAAGACCATGGCGGTGTCGCCATGGGTCATGTCGCCGCCGGCGTCATCGCCGAGGAGATGGGCCGTACGTTGACGGCTTCGCCTTTCCTGTCGACCGCCATCCTGGGCGCCACCGCGCTGTCGCGTTTTGGCAGCGAGGCCCAGAAGGCGGATTTCCTGCCGCGTCTGGCCGCCGGTGAATTTCTCACTGCCCTGGCCGTCGACGAGACCCACAAGCACAACCCGTCGCACGTCACCACAACGGCGCAGCGCTCGGGCAATGGTTTCAAGCTCGACGGGCGCAAATCCTTCGTCGCTGAAGGCCATGTCGCCGACATGCTGATCGTTTCGGCCCGTACTGCCGGTGCGGAGGGTGAGGCCGATGGCATCACACTCTTCCTGGTGCCGCGCGATGCGGCCGGTGTCTCGGTCGAACGCGCCTCGATGATCGATAGCCGCAATTCGGCGGCGATCACCTTTGAGGGCGTGGACGTCACCGCCGATGCCGTGCTCGGCGAGGTCGATGGCGGTTATAAGGCGCTGGAAGCCGTGCTCGATGCCGGCCGTGCCGGTCTGGCGGCGGAAATGTCCGGTTCGGCCCAGGAATGCCTGGCCCAGACGCTGGGCTATCTGCGCGAGCGCAAGCAGTTCGGCGAGATCATCGGCACCTATCAGGCGCTGCAGCACCGCGCCGCGCATCTCTATACAGAGATCGAGCTGGGCAAATCCATCGTGCTCAAGGCGCTGCAGACCCTCGACATGGCGCCCGATCACGCCGCGATGATGGTCTCGGCGGCGAAGTCTAAACTGGGCCAGGTTGCCCAGCTTTCGGCCCGCGAGGCGATCCAGATGCATGGTGGTATCGGCATGACCGACGAATACGATATCGGCTTCTTCATCAAGCGCGTTCGCGTCGCCGAGGCGCTCTATGGCGATGCCAATTACCACACCGACAAGTTCGCGCGTCTG
This sequence comes from Maricaulis sp., assembly GCA_051275375.1. GTDB lineage: Bacteria > Pseudomonadota > Alphaproteobacteria > Caulobacterales > Maricaulaceae > Maricaulis. The sequence goes on from JBNMNI010000086.1 coordinate 5,887, forward strand.
CGCAAATACTAGGCCGGCCAACGCCGGGGAGGCCGATATGGATTATACAGGAAAAGTGGTCGCGATCACGGGCGGTGCCCGCGGGATCGGTCTGGCCATGGCGCAGGCCTTCCACGAACGCGGCGCGAAGATCGCGCTCGCCGATCTGCGCGGCGCCGAAGAGGCGGCCAAGCAGTTCGACGGCTATGGTGTCCGGGTCGATGTCACCCGGGAGGCGGACATCGCCGCTTTCCTGATCCAGACCGAGGCACGCCTCGGTCCGGTCGATATCTATGTCTCCAATGCCGGCATTTTGCGCACCGACGAGCCGAGCTGGGACGCGGCCGGGGCCGATGACAGGGCCTGGCATGACAGTTTCGAGGTCAATCTGATGGGCGCCGTGCGCGGCGCGCGTCAGGTCTGGCCGCGGATGAAGCCGCGTGGTGGCGGCGTGTTTGTGTTGGTGGCATCTGCCGCGGGCCTGCTGGCCCA
>JBNMNI010000087.1:0-6299 GCA_051275375.1 Maricaulis sp.
TTGTAGACTTTCTCGCCGACGACCAGGGTGTGACCGGCATTATGCCCGCCCTGGAAGCGCGCCACGACATCGGCGCGATGGCTGAGCCAGTCGACCAGCTTGCCCTTGCCTTCATCGCCCCACTGGGCACCCACCACGGTCACGTTAGCCATGTCTGACTCCTGTCCTGTCGCGGGTTTTTGTCACGAAGCCGTGAGACGGGCCAGATCAATTTGCATTCATCGCGTGATCCCGGCGATGCGCACGGCTGCGGTTCTGACAGGACTCACAATTCGACGACGTAATAATGTTCCATGTCGTAGAGGGCATAGAGAAGCCGGGTGGGAATGCCGTAGGCGTGTTGCAGATAATCACGCTGTGAGGCGTGGATCTGCCAGCCGCGAACCTTGGCCCAGCCCTCGCCCGGCATTTGCAGGTTTGGTTCGGGCTGGTTGTCGACAACCAGCTGGCCTCTTTCGCCGCCAAACCGGGCCATCATGCGGCTCGGCGCCAGAATATAGGCTATGGCGCGCGGCGCCTGCTGAGGATCAAGTTCGCGCAGGCGCCTGACAGCCTCGGTCGCAGCGCGTCCCGCCGTGCGGTGATCAGGATGGTATGACAGGCCGCTTTCGGGCCAGAAGGTGACGATCAGATCGGGCTGCCAGGCCTGCATGCGTTCCATCAGGCGCTGGACATAGATCTCGAAATCCGCATCGGACAGGCCGCCATCCGGGTAATCCCAGACCTCCTGCTCCTCGAGCCCCAGCGCCCAGCCATTCTTGAGCACTTCCGCCTGGCGGATAATCCCCAATTCCTCGGCCCGGCTGACCTGCGGCAAAGGGGTTCCCGCCTCGCCCCGCGTCGCGGTGATCATGCGCGTGACGGCGCCGTCGCGCGTCTGCGCCCGGATCAGCAATCCGGTGATGGATTGCTCGTCATCGGGATGGGCGAAAACGGCGAGAACGGAGCGGGCCTCAAGCTCGCCGGCGATCGAGGCCACCCGGCGCGCGCCGGGTTCCTCGAACTGGCTGTCGAGCCAGAGCCAGGCCCCTGCGAGCGCAATCGCCAGCACGCCGGCAATCACGATCACAAACCGCATCACCGGCGAAACAGACAAGGCCTAGCCCCCGAAGCGATAGCTCAGGCGGACGCCGGCATTGTCGAGCGCCTGGTTGCGGCCCTTGGCGAGGATCTGGCCGTGGGAGACGTGCTCGTAATAGGCACCGATCGCCCAACGCTCATTGAGGTCGTAATCGACGCCCAATGTGGTGTGGAACAGGTAGTGGCTGCCCATCAGCGAGCGCGTGGTTGCCAGCCGGATCCGCTCGGGATCGCTGGGCAGGGAGTTCTGATCGATATCAACGACGCCGTCATTATAGGACAGGCCTTCCTTGATCTCGAAGTGCAGGCGGTCGGTCACCGGGATATTCCAGGCCAGGCCAACGGCACCAAAATTGGTCAATTGATTGGTGTTGAACGAGCCATAGACATAAGGCCGCGGTGACCAGATGCCCGACAGGAAATCCGGCGAGGCGAACAAAATCTCTGCCGTGATATTCGGCCCGTCCTCGACATGGTCGGCGAGATCGTGAGCCGTGACACCGAGGCGGATTTCCATACCGCGATCTTCGGCCTGGGCCGCGCCTGCCAGCATTGCGGCAGCTGCAGCCGCCATCATCAAACGTGTCATGATCACCCCTATTAAGCCGTGGCCTGATGCCAGATCCCATATTGGCCAACCGATAGCGCGCCCGCTACGCCGCGTCCAGCGCCTCGCGCCAGGCCCAGTCGAGCCAGGGACCGAGTGCGGCCAAATCATCACGCTCGATTGTCGGCCCGCACCAGATCCGGATACCGGGCACCGAGGCGCGGTGCATCGAGATATCGAGCGCCGCGTTTTCGCGCTCCAGCAGCGAACAAATGCGTTTGGTCAGCGCCCATTGCGCCTCGACATCCAGCGCCGCAACGCGCGGATCGGTGAATTTCAGCGTCACGGAGACCGGTGAGCGTTTAGCCGGCTCCTCGCACAGATAGCCCAGCCAGTCGGACTGGCTCACCCAGGCATCGAGCACCGCGAAATTCTCCTCGCGCCGGCGCACCAGCTCGGGCAGACCGCCAATGCGCGACGCCCATTTCAGGGCCGAGAGATAATCCTCGACGCACATCAGCGAGGGTGTGTTGAGGGTCGAGCCCTCATAGACCGCCATATTGGCCTTCTTGCCGGAATGCAGCTGCAACAGGCCGGGGATTGGCCAGGAGGGGCGATAGCTGTTGAGCCGTTCGATCGCGCGCGGACTCATCACCAGCATGCCGTGCTGAGCCTCGCCGCCCAGGCATTTCTGCCAGGAGAAAGTGAGCACATCAATCTTCGACCAGTCGATATCGACGGCAAAGGCCGCCGAGGTCGCATCGCACAGGGTCAGGCCTTCACGATCCGAATCGATCCAGTCGAGATCGGGAACCCAGACACCGGCCGCCGTGCCATTGAGGGTGAAGACGGTGTCGCGCTGGCCATCATGCTTTGACAGGTCCGGCAATTGCCCGGCCGGTGTCTCGTAAATGCGCAGATCGTCGAGCGACAACTCGTCGCGCGCATCGAGAATCCAGCGCTTGCCGAACACGTCCCAGCCGAACACATCGACGCCGCGCGCGCCGAGCAGCGACCACATTGCCGCTTCCATCGCACCGGTATCGGAGCCGGGCAGCAGCGCGACCTTGTAGCCTTCGGGCAATTCCAGCAGGGCATGCGTGCGGTCGATCGATTCCTTGATGCGTGCCACCGCCTGGCCAGCGCGGTGAGTGCGCGAGAGCGGCGCGTCCGACAGCCCTTCCCAGGTCCAGCCGGGATGCTTCTTCACCGGTCCACAGGAAAAACGCGGATCTGCAGGTCGGATCATCGGTTTGGAATTCGGGGCATCGATTGCGGCAGTCAGGGAATCGGCCAATTGGATCTCCGGATCGGGGGCAGCAGGGGAGTCGCCGACACGTTGACGCCCCGCGCGCAGCGGGGCAAGAGGCTTTGCATGATCGTATCACAACGCGCCCTGTTCGACCTGCCACGCGAGGTCGCCTATTTCAACGCCGCCTATATGGGGCCGATGCCGATTGCGGCCTCGGGCGCCGGCGCCATCAGCTATGCGCGCAAGACCCAGCCCTGGACGCTCGACATCCAGGCTGATTTCTTCGCCGCGCCCGAAGCTTTCCGCACCCGCGCCGCCGCCCTGTTCGCAGCCAGCCGCAATGATATCGCCATCGTGCCGGCCGCCTCCTATGGCCTGGCGACGGCCGCGCGGAATCTGGCACCCGATGCGCGCTCGGAAATCCTCGTCCTCGACGCGCAATTCCCCTCCAATATCTATGTCTGGCGCGGTCTGGCGCAGCAGTATGGCGCCCGCGTTCGCACAGTCACGCGCACCGAGGACCAGAGCTGGACCGAGGCCATGCTCGCCGCGATCGGCACAGCGACCTCGATCGTCGCCTGCCCTCACGTGCACTGGGCCGATGGCGGCCAGCTCGACCTGGCCGCGATCAGCGAGGCGGCGCGGCGCCAGGGCGCGGCCCTGGTGCTTGATCTGACCCAGTCGCTTGGCGTTTTGCCCTTCGACATGGCCGCGATCCAGCCCGATTTTGCGGTTGCCGCCTGCTATAAATGGATGCTGGGCCCCTATTCGATCGGCGCCCTCTATGTCGCGCCGCAACATCAGCAGGGCGAGGCACTGGAGGAGAACTGGATCGTGCGCGACCGCGCCGAGGACTTCGCCCGCCTGGTCGATTATGCCGATGAATACGCGCCCGGCGCCCGCCGTTTCGACATGGGCGAACGCTCGGCCTTCCAGCTGGTGCCAGCGGCCAATGTCTGTCTCCAGCATATGCTCGACTGGGGTCCGCAGGAGATTTCCGACACGCTCGCGGCCCGTACGGCGCAGATTGCCGAAGCCGTGGCGCCGCTGGGCCTGCGCGATGCGACGCCGCAGCGCGCACCGCATTATCTGTGCCTGGCCCTGCCGGACCGTGCGCCGGCCGATCTGGTCAAGCGTCTGGCGGCACGCCAGGTTTACGTCTCGCAACGCGGCGACCGGCTGCGTGTGACGCCGCATCTCTATAATGACCAGGCCGATCTGGACCGGCTGGTGGCCGCGCTCAAGGCCGAGCTCTGACTTGAACCGGCCGATTCACCACCCGACCTTGCGTGACTGGGCCGCCCTGCTGGTGCTGACGCTGTTATGGGGCTCGGCCTATGCCTTCATCAAGCATGCGGTGATCAGCTTCCCGCCGGCCGCCCTGATCTTCGTGCGCATCAGCGTCGCAGCCGCCCTGCTGACGGCGTGGACCTATGCGCGCGGCCACCGCCTGCCGCCGCTCAATGACACGCGTTGGCTGTGGTTTGGCGCGCTGGGCCTGTTTGGCAATACCCTGCCCTTCTTCCTGATCAGCTGGGGCCAGCAGACAATCGACAGTGCCCTGACCGGAATCCTGATCGCGACCATGCCGCTGACCACCATCGCGCTGGCGCATGTTTTCGTGCCCGGCGAGCAGATGAATGCGCGGCGCCTGGCGGGCTTCCTGCTGGGGTTTGCCGGTGTGGTCGTGCTGCTCGGCCCTGTCGCCTTGGGCGGGCTCGGCGGGACCGGGCTGATTGCCCAGATCGGCGTGCTGTGCGCGGCGGTCTGTTACGGCATCAATGCCGTGCTGGCGCGCCTCCTGCCCGACACACCGCCCTCGCTGTCGGGCGCTGGCATGCTGATCATGGCCGCCCTGCTGGCCCTGCCCTTCGGCGCCTGGGATCTGGCCCATATGCCCGTCGCACCGGCCTCAGCCTGGATGATGATTGTCTGGCTGGCGGTCGGACCAACGGCCTTTGCCTCGGTATTGCTGATGCAGATCGCGCGCACGGCCGGTCCGAGCTTCCTGGCGACGGTCAATTACATGACCCCGATCGCCGCCGTCGCGACCGGGCTGATGATTGGCGAAACCATTGGCTGGAATGCGCTTCTTGCCCTGATGATCATTCTCGCCGGGGTCTGGCTGGCGCGCAAGAAAGTGGTTGTGCCACCGGTCTAGATCTTTGTTTTGTCGCATTTTCGAACCGCAAAACCGGTTCCCACTTTTGCTGAAAATGCTCCGGACCCTATTCCCGTATCATCCACATATGATCGACCGGACCATGGCCGGCCCCGAAACCCGGTGCGCGGGCAATGGCTTCATAGAGATAATCGCCGGCATGCTTGACCGAGTCGGAGAGCGAATAGCCGCGTGCCAGCAGGGCGGCTATGGCCGCGGCCAGGGTACAGCCCGTGCCGTGGGTGTGGCGGGTGTCGATGCGCGGGCGCTCGATGATTTCCATGCCGCGCGAGGAGACCAGCACATCGCGGGCGATTTTTCCCGGTAAATGCCCGCCTTTGACCAAGGCAGCGCGGGCGCCCATTTCCACCAGCGCCTCTGCCGCGCCGATCTGCCCGTCAATATCCTCAATCTTGCCGCCCGCCAGCCGTTCGGCTTCCGCAAGATTGGGGGTGATCAGCAGTGCGAGTGGCAATAGCCGGTCGCGGATCGCCGCTTCGGCGCCGGCATCGAGCAGGGCGTCGCCGGAGGTCGCCACCATCACCGGATCGAGCACGAAAGGAATGCCAGCCGCACGCCGTTCGATCAGATCGGCGACGGCCAGGACGATGGCCTCATTGACCAGCATGCCGGTCTTGATCGCATCCGTGCCGATATCGTCGAGCACGGCAGTCATCTGGGCGATCACCATTTCGACGGGTACGGGATGCACGGCGCTGACGCCGAGCGTGTTCTGGGCGGTGATGGCGGTGATCGCGGTGGTGGCATAGCCGCCCATCGCGGCAATCGCCTTGATGTCGGCCTGGATGCCGGCACCGCCGCCGCTATCGGATCCGGCGATGACCAGAACGCGTCCGGCATGTTCGATCTCGGTCATGGTCTGTGCGATCCCCCGCTTGTGGCGCCTCAGCGCGGCCGCAGCGCCTCGGCCTGGCCGCGCGCGCGCATGGCTTGAGCATCGCTGTTCGCATGGTCGGCGGCGCGAAGATAGAGCGAGCGTGCCGCAGCATTATCGCCCTGTTGCAGGCGCAGATCCGCCAGCGCCATCAGGGCGGTGACATCATCGGGCTCGAAGGCGAGCATCTGCTCGTAAATCCGCGCCGCCTGGCTGGCTTCGCCCGCCCGGCCGAGGCAGGCGGCATGCTGCATCAGGCTGGCATCATCCCAGGGATTGGCCTCGACCGCAGCGGCAGCAGCGGGACAGGCAGTCAGATCGGCTGGAAGCGCAGCGGCCGCCATGGCGGCGGCCTGGGCCGGGA
>JBNMNI010000088.1:0-6280 GCA_051275375.1 Maricaulis sp.
CTGGAAAAGCTGGCATCGCGCAGCTCTGGCAGGGCGTCGATCTGTTCGCGTTCGAAAAACTCGCTGATCGGCTCGAAGGAGCGATCAAAACTGATGGTGACGACGTCAAAACTCTCGCCGCCGAATTGCTGCTGCAGACGGTTGAGCGCCGGCATTTCCTCGACGCAGGGCCCGCACCAGGTCGCCCACAGATTGACCAGGATCACCTTGCCGCGATAGTCGGACAGGCGGTGTTCCGCGCCCTCGGCATCGGTGAAGGCCAGCGCCGGTTGCGCCGGCGCATCGGCGATGGTGACAAAGCCGGACATCTCGCCGCGGGCATAGCTGTCCAGTGCCCCGGTTCTACTCTTGCCCATGCCGGAGCCGAACATTATTACAAGCGCGACCAGTCCGATGACGAGCATGGCCACGATACCGGCTTTGACGGGCGATATTTGCATTTCACTCTCCTGATCGGCGGGACGCTCATGTCAGACGACACCAAAACGACACCAACATCCAGCGCAAGCGCCATGTGGGGCGGCCGCTTTTCGGCCGGTCCCTCGGCAGTGATGGAGGCGATCAATGCCTCGATCGATATCGACAAGCGCATGGCCGAGGAGGATATCGCCGGCTCGCTGGCTCATGCTGCCATGTTGGCTGCGACCGGCGTTATATCAAGTGCCGATGCGGCAGAAATCACACGCGGGCTGACACAGGTGCGTGATGAGATCCGCGCCGGCGATTTTCCCTGGTCGCGCGCGCTTGAAGACGTGCACATGAATGTCGAATCGCGCCTGAAGGATATTATCGGCGAACCGGCCGGCCGCCTGCACACGGCGCGCTCGCGCAATGACCAGGTCGCCACCGATTTTCGCCTCTGGCTGCGCGCCGCCTGCGACCGGATCGATGCCGGGCTGGAGGCCTATCAGCGCGCCCTGGTCGAACAGGCCGCAAGACATGTCGATCAGGTGATGCCGGGTTTTACCCATTTGCAGACCGCCCAGCCGGTCTCGCTGGCACATCACCTGCTGAGCTATGTCGAACTGGCGCAGCGCGATCGCGGCCGTTTTGCCGATGCGCGCAAACGCCTCAATGAAAGCCCGCTCGGCTGCGCGGCCCTGGCCGGCACCGCCTTTCCGATCGATCGCGAGATGACCGCCAGGGCGCTCGGCTTCGACCGCCCGATGGCCAATTCGCTCGACGGCGTCGCCGCGCGCGATTTCGCGCTGGAAGTGCTCTCGGCCTCGGCGATCTGCGCCGTCAACCTGTCGCGCTTCGCGGAAGAGATCGTGCTCTGGTGCACGCGCCGTTTCGGCTTCGCCACCCTGTCGGATGCCTGGTCGACGGGCTCATCGATCATGCCGCAAAAGCGCAATCCCGACGCCGCCGAACTGGTGCGCGCCAAGCCGGGCCGCATTATCGGCTCGCTGACCGGCCTGCTGGTCGTGGTGAAGGGGCTGCCGCTGGCCTATTCCAAGGATTTGCAGGAAGACAAGGCGCCGACTTTCCAGGCGATCGATGATCTGGAACTGGCACTGGCGGCCATGGCCGGCATGGCGGGCGATCTCACCTTCCATGGCGCGGCGATGGAAGCCGCCGCCGGCGAGGCCTATTCCGACGCTACCGACCTGGCCGACTGGGTTGTGCGCGTGCTGGGCAAGCCCTTCCGCGATGCGCACCATATTTCCGGTTCCATCGTGCGTCTGGCCGAAACCGCGGGCGTGACCCTGTCGGACCTGCCGCTCGCAAGCATGCAAACCATCGAGCCGGGTATCGACGAACGGATCTATTCGGTGTTGAGTGCACGCGCGTCGATGCAAAGCCGCACCAGCTTTGGCGGCACCTCGCCCGTGCGGGTGCGCGAGCAGGTCGAAGCCTGGACATCCCGCCTGTCGGCATGAAGGAAAGCCTGATGAAACGCCTCTCCAGCCTGATCCTGATCCTCCTGGGTACCGCCACGCTGTCGGCCTGTGGCCTGCGCAGTGATCTCGACCGTCCCGAACCCCTGTGGGGCCACCCGCAGGATGCCGAAACGCCCGATGATGCCGCAGACGGGGCGGCGGCTGACAGTGACGGGCGATAACGCGTTTCGCGCAGCCGCCGGACTTCAACAAAACGTAATGCATGCGGCGCTATCCGACGCGGCGCAGCGTGCTAGATTTGGCTCATGCACCGTCGGTCCCTGATCGTCGCATGGTGCGCCCTCATGTGGGAGCGCGCCGTGCCCGTGGTCTGGCCAGGTCTTGCCTGGGCAGCCGGCTTTGCCGTGCTCGCTTTGCTGGGCCTGTGGGAGACGATCGGCGATCCCTGGCGCGCCCTCTATGCGCTGGCCAGCCTCGCGGCCGCTATCTGGCTGACCCGCAGGGGAATGAGCGGATTTTCCTGGCCGCAGGTGGACGATCTCGCCCGGCGCGTGGAAGAGGATTCCGGCATCACTGCCCGGCCGCATGAAGCCCTGCTCGACACGCCGCCGACGAAAGATCCCATCGCATTGCAGGTCTGGCACGAACACCAGGCGCGCATGGCGCGACGGCTCGAATCAGCGCGGGCAAGACGGCCCAAGGCAGCCTGGGCCGGTTATGATCGCTGGGCCCTGCGCGGCAGTCTGACCCTGATCCTGTGCGTCTCATGGTTCCTCGCCGGACCGTCTGCGCGCGATCGCCTCGGCGAGGCCTTCAGCCTGGCTCCGATCCAGGTCGGCGGGCTGGATGTCAGCGTCGATGCCTGGATCGATCCGCCCGCCTATACCGGACGCGCACCGATCTTCCTCTCGGCCGACAGGCAGACCGTGGAAGTGCCCGCCGGATCGAATTTCATCACCCGCATCGCCGGCAGCCGCCGCGCGCCCGTGCTGACGCGCCGCGATGGCGCCGGCCTGGAACGCGCGACGCCGAGCGAGATTGGCGACAGCGTCTGGGATGCGCGTCTGACGATTGCCAGCGATGCCAGCGTCCGCCTTGCCGCCGGTCCGACGCGCGAGACCTGGACCCTGACCGTCATTCCCGACCGGGCACCCATTGTGCGTCTGCTGGCCGTGCCCGACGCCAATTCAAGCGGCGAGCTCGACCTGCAATTCTCCGTCGTCGATGATTACGGTGCCACCGCCTGGGGGCTGGAATTGCGGCCCGAGGACGATCCGGATGCGCTGTGGGAGCGGATCGAGATCATCCCGGCAGGCGTGACCAATCTGGACACGGAAAACGGTGTCCGCACCCTGCTGGAAACCGCGCAGCATCCGCTGGCCGGAAGCCGGGTGACGATCCGTATTGTCGCCGATGACGCCGCCGGCAATGCCGGACGCTCGCCCGAGCTGGGCATTACCCTGCCGCACCGGATCTTCCTCGATGCGCTGGCGCGCGCCGTCGCGGAACAGCGCCGCAATGTGCTCAATGCCAGCCAGGCCTATGCGCCCCTGCCGGCGCGCCCCGTCCTCTATGCCGAGGACATCTCCTCCGGCATCGCCTATCTGGCCGATGAACCGGAGCGGCGGATCGAACGCGCACCGGACGGCCTGCAATTCGCCACCCGCGCCCTGGATGCGATCACTGACGCGCCGGCGCGCTTCTTCGACGATGCGGTGGTCTATCTCGGCCTGCGCGCCAGCGTGCAGAGGCTGCGCCGGTCGCGCGACCAGGCTGACCTGGACGGGCTCGACGCGGATTTGTGGCAGATCGCCCTGCGCGCCGAACTCGGCTCGCTCGCCGATGCCGAAGCGGCCCTGCGTGCGGCGGAGCGCGCCTTGATGGAAGCGCTCGCGCGCGGTGCCGACGAGACCGAACTGGCCGCCCTGTTCGACGCCTTCCAGCAGGCGATGGACAATTACATGGCCGCGATGGCGGCCGAGGCCGCGCGCAGTGGAGAAACCGCGAGCGCCGACGCCCAGTCACTCGACACCTCGGCGCTGCAGGCCATGCTCGATGCGCTGCGCGAGGCCGCCGAGCTGGGCGATACTGCCGATGCACGCCAGGCGCTGCAGCAATTGAGCGAATTGCTGCGCAATATGCAGATGCAGATGGGCCAGGGCTCCGGCGAGGGCGAGCAGAGCGATCCGCTCTCCGAAGCGATCCAGCAGGCGCTGGAAGAGCTCGGCGATGTGATCGGCAGCCAGCGCGATCTGCAGGACCAGACCTTCGGGCTCGGCCAGGACCAGGAATCGGGTGGCCCTTCACAGCCGCAATCGGGGGGTCAGAGCGGCCAGCAAGACGGCAACATGCCGCAGAGCCTGGCAGAGAACCAGAATGGCGGCGGAGCCAGCGCCCAGTCGCTCGGCGCCATGCAGGACCAGCTGGCGCAACAGCTGGGCCAGGCGCAGCAATCGCTGCCCGATGGCGGTAGCGAAACGCTCGCCCAGGCCGGCGATGCCATGCGCGCGGCGGCCGATGCGCTCGGTGAAGGCGATGCCGCGGCGGCGCTGGAGGCCCAGGACCAGGCCTTGGCCGATCTGCGCGCCGGTGCCGAGCAATTGGCCCAGGAACTGCTGGAGCGGATGCAGGATGCCCAGGGCGAGGCCGGCCAGGGTGAAGAACAGCGCGATCCGCTGGGCCGTCCGTCCGAGGGTGCCTTTGCCGATGGCAGCGGCGTTGAAATCCCCAGCGAAATGACCCGGGCACGGGCGCGCAGCATTCTGGAGGAATTGCGCCGCCGCGCGGCCGAGGCCGGTCGTCCCCAGGACGAGCTCGACTATATCGAGCGCCTGCTCGACCGGTTCTAGAACCGCCAGGCCTTCAATTCAGATTATCAGTGGTGGCCGGAGGCCGGCTCAGGCGTGTGACTGGCCGGAGGTGCGGCATGGGTGTCGGCCTGAGGGGCTGCATGCCCGGCTGCCGGTTCAGCTGCATGTTCCGGCGCGTGTTCAGCTGCATGTTCGGGCGCATGGGCCGCGGCTGCAACCGTTTCATCGACCGCATCATGGTCCGGTCCGGGCGCAAGCGCATGGGTGGGCGGAGCATCATCGACCAGAACGACCTCGACCTCGGCGGAGGCCGGCGGCGGATCGCTGACCACGGTGCGGAATTGCCGCACCTGTCCGGCCGGGACCGCAGAACCCTGCAGGCCGACGCTCCATTCCAGAAGCGATTGACTGTCTTCATCGCGCAGGATTGCGCGCAGGGCCGGGAGGGGCCGCGCGCGGCGATCGAGATTGCTGATCGAGCCCTCGATGACCAGCAGCGGCACGCCATGGGCATTGTCGCGTGTGACCGTCAGCTCCCCGACCGTGAAGCCATAGGGGTTCACCTCGGCGCCAACGGCCGCATAGGCCGAGGAGGCGCGCGGCCACAGGGTGACGATATCGACCCGGAACATCCAGGAGGCGGTGAGCAAAAGCGCACAGGCCACCGCCAGCCCGCCCCAGGCGCCGCCGGCGACGGCGGCAGACATGGTGCGGCGCTTTTGGGCCTGGCGTGCTCGGAAAGCGGTATGGGGTTTCTTCTCGGCCGCCTGCGCGGCTTCTGGGGGTGCCGGTTGCAGTGTCGGCAGATCCGAGGGATCCTCGACCTCGGCAGTCCATACATGGGCGCAGGATGCGCAACGCACACGCCGGCCATTCAGGCCAATGGCATGCGGATCGGCGCGATAGCGCGTAGAACATGAAGGGCAGCTGAGTACTATGCTCATCTGAGTCGCTTACGCCTTGTCCGGTTCATCCGTGCCCATGGAGAAAATCCATCGACCCGAGTCTAACGCAATCGCCCAGCACTGCCGACGAACCGGTCATCCGCTTCGACAATGTCGGTATGCGGTACGGGCACGGTCCCGAAGTTCTGCGCGATCTCTCATTTGATTTACCACGTGGTTCTTTCCAATTCCTCACCGGACCGTCCGGTGCGGGAAAGACATCGCTTTTGCGGTTGATCTATCTGGCCGCCAAGCCATCAAGCGGCAAGATTTCCTATTTCGGGCGCGATGCTGCCGGACTGACGCGCAAGGAGATGCCCCTGCTGCGGCGGCGTATCGGCGTGGTGTTCCAGGAATTCCGTTTGCTCAATCATCTCAGCGTGTTCGACAATGTCGCCCTGCCCTTGCGGATCGCCGGACGGCGGCGCGCTGACTATGCCGAGGATGTCGCCGAACTGCTGGCCTGGGTCGGGCTGGGCGAAAAGATGGATGTTGTGCCGGCGACGCTGTCCGGCGGCGAACAACAGCGCGTGGCGATCGCCCGCGCCGTGGTCGGCCAGCCGGAAATCCTGATCGCCGACGAACCGACCGGCAATGTCGATCCGGAAATGGGCATGCGCCTGCTGCGCCTGTTTGCCGAACTCAACAAGCTGGGCACAACCATCATCATTGCGACCCACGA
>JBNMNI010000089.1:0-6258 GCA_051275375.1 Maricaulis sp.
GGGACGTGCGGGCGTAAGGCGGGGATCCAGAGCGGACAAGCGGCGGTCTCCTCGGCGCGATGGGCGACGGTTTCACCGTAATCGTACAGAAACACGGCGCCTTTGACAGTCCTGTGCACCGAGACATCGCGCCGGTCGGCCCGGTCGCGCTTGCGCCGGATAAAGCCATGAGCTTCCAGCACGTCGAGTGCCCGCGTCACGGCCGGCTTGGGCAGGTCGAGCAGCTGCGCCAGATCGCGGACATTATGCGGCCCGGGACGCATGAAAATCGCCAGCAGCAGCGCGAATTGCCGCGCCGTGAGATCGGCCGCAGCACCGCGCACCGCGTCCGCAGAGACGCGTCTCATCATCTCAAGCGATGTCATCGCCTGTGAAGCCATGCTGCAACCCTCAAAACCGGCGATCGATTCGGGCCTAGTTTACGAAGCGCTGTTTGAGCATTTGGTAAACGGCGCGTGCAGCCTGCATCTCGCCGCCCTTGGGCCGACCGGGGCGATCCTTCAAATTCCAGCCGAAAATGTCGAAATGCGCCCATTTCGACTGGCCAACGAAGCGGCGCAGGAACAGCGCCGCCGTGATCGATCCGGCCAGAGGCATCGCCGTACTATTGACGATGTCGGAGATATCGCCCTCGATATCGCGCTCATACCCGTCCCAGAGCGGCATGCGCCAGACCGGATCGGATACGGCTGTCCCGGCCGCGAAAATCTCCGCCGCGAGCGCCTCGTCACCGGTGTAGAAGGGCATGACTTCCGGGCCGAGCGCGACGCGGGCAGCACCGGTCAGCGTGGCAAAATCGAGCAGCAGGTCCGGCTTGTCCTCGACCGCCCGCGTCAGCGCATCGGCCAGCACCAGCCGTCCTTCCGCATCGGTATTGTCGATCTCCACCGTGATCCCCTGGCGCGAGACCAGGATATCACCGGGCCGGAAGGCATCGGCGCCGACGGCATTCTCGACGGCTGGCACCAGCAGGTGCAGACGCACCGGCAGCTTGGCCGCCATCACCAGCTGGGCCAGGCCCATCGCATTGGCGGCCCCGCCCATATCCTTCTTCATCCAGCGCATGCCGGCGGCCGGTTTGAGGTCGAGCCCGCCACTGTCGAAACACACGCCCTTGCCGACCAGGGCCAGACGCGGATGCGCCGGATCGCCCCATTCCAGTTCCAGCAGGCGCGGCGCCTCGCCAGCCGCACGGCCGACGGCGTGGATCATCGGGAAATTCTGCTTCAGCAGCGCATCGCCCTTGGTGATGGTAAGCTTGGCGCCATGCAGCTTGCCCAGCTTGCGGAAGGCCGCTTCAAGCCCGTCCGGCCCCATGATGTCGGCCGGGGAATTGACGAGGTCGCGCGTCAGCATCACGGCCGAAGCGATCGATGAGATTTCCGCGATATCGGCGCCGGCTGGCGGCACCAGACGCGCCGGTGCGCGCTCGGCGGCCTTGAACAGGGTGAAGCGGTAACCGCCCAGCGCCCAGGCCAGCGAGACCAGACCCGGGTCGAGCGCTTCAGGCATATCCTCAATGCGCCAATCGCCCTCAGGCAGGCCGAAGGCCGCAGCCCCGAGCGCGAAGGCATCGAGTCCGCTACCCACGCCAAACAGGGCGCCGCAGATACTGTCCGATGGCAGCAATACGATCTGCCCCGGCTTGCCGGCAAAACCGGCTGCGAGCGGGCGTTCGGCGGCGGGAAGCTGGGCAATCACCTCATCGCGCCGGTCCTGGGTTACCAGACGCACGGTCCGCGCCGTGGCGGACGAGGAGAATAAGGAATTCATCGGGGCAAACCTTCCCTGCGGGGCTGTGGGGTGTGTGCGCGGCGAAGCCGTCGGCACCTTCGTGTCTTAACGCATTCTTGACCGGGTGGGCGCAGATTCAAGCCAGGCTCGCAGTAATTGGTATGATCATGCGCATCTCAGCCCTTCTCATTCCCCTCGCCGCCCTTTCGCTGGGCGCCTGCGCGACCACTGCGCGCACCGCTGACGAGCAGGCCCTGGCCGCCTCGCTGGACGCGCGCAGCATCGTGCCCTCCACCGATCAGGAACGCGCCGCGATCCGCACCCAGGACATGCTGACCCAGGCCACCTTCTGGGCCGAGGCGCACGAACTCAACCCGTCCGATCTTGAAGCCGCCTATGAATTGTCCAACGCCCTGCGTCAGCTCGGCAATCCGCAGCGGGCGATCGAGATCGCGCAGCAGGCCCTCGCTCTTCACCCTGGCAGCGCCGACCTCCTGCTCGCCTATGGCACGGCCCTGACATCGACCGGACGCGGCTCCCAGGCGACCGAATCGCTCCACCGCGCCTCCCAGGCCGATCCCAGCAATTGGCGCATCCTCAATACGATGGGCGTCGCCTATGAACAGGGCGGGATGTCAGACCAGGCGCGGCAGTATTTCCGCGACGCGCTTGCCCTGTCACCGGGCGAGCCCTCGATCATGTCCAATCTGGCGCTCTCGCACGCCCTGTCCGGCGAAGCGGAGATTGCCGAACGCATGCTGCGCGAGGCGATGGTCCGGCCCGGTGCTGAAGCCGCCGTGCGTCAGAATCTCGCTCTGGTGATGGCCCTGCAGGGCCGGTTCGAGGAAGCCGAGCAAATGGCGCGTTATGATGTGACGCCCGAAATGGCACAGGCCAATATGGCCTATATCCGCTCAATGCTGACCTCGCGCCGCAGCTATGATTCGCTGCGCACCGACTAATTGTCGGCGACAGGAACCGGCGGCGGTGGCGGCGGTGGCGGCGCGGCTTCGGATTCATCCATTTTCTTGAGCGGAAAATCCTTGCGCAGCAGCGGCGTGACCATGGTGTGGTCGAAGCGGAAGTCCTCCACCAGCACGCGCATCTCCATCGGGGCCTTGCCGCCCTTTGAGGCTTCGCTGGCGCGATAGAGCGCGTAGAGACGCAGATAGTTCTTGTCGTCGCGGCCCATGGATGTGTCGTCGAGCCGGGAACAGACGGTAATCAGTTTCTGGATACCCTGCCTGTGGCGTCCCGATTTGAGCTCGATCATCGCCGTGGCCAGATCGACCTTCCAGCCCATATCGGCAAAATGCGTCTTGGGAGCTGCGGTCAATTCGCGGCGCGCGCGCGCGACATCCTCCTCGGCAATCGCAGCCATGGCGGCAGCGACAGCCTGGTCGGCCGCGTCGATCTGTTCGCGGAGCTTGTCCGCCGATTTGCGCCCGGAAAACATGGGCTGTGTCCACCTGTGTAACATGGGGCTCGCCATTCAAGTAGCGCGCCAGACCGGATCCGTCACATGCTATTGAAGCGAATGATGGCCGGTCCGAGAATAACCACGAACAGCACGGGCAGGAAAAACACAATCATCGGCACTGTCAATTTAGCGGGAAGCGCTGCGGCTTTCTTCTCGGCATTCGCCAGGCGCATATCGCGATTTTCCTTCGCCATCACGCGCAGGGCCTGCCCCAGCGGCGTGCCGTAGCGCTCGGCCTGGATCAGCGAGGTACACACAGCCTTGACCCCGGGATGATTGGTGCGCTTGGCGAGGTTCTCATAGGCGACACGGCGGTCCGGCAGATAGGCCAGCTCGGCGGTCGTCAGCGACAATTCCTCGGCCAGTTCGAGCGACTGATTGCCGATCTCGGAGGCAACCTTGTGGAAGGCCGCCTCGATCGACATCCCGGCCTCGACGCAGATCAGCAGCAGATCGAGCCCGTCCGGGAAGGAACCCATGATGGATTGCTGGCGCTTGGCGGCCGCATTGGAGAGATACAGATTCGGGGCGTAATAGCCCAGCAGGCCGAAACCGAGCGAAAAACAGATCCGCGTAATGGTCGGCAGGCCGAAATCATTGACCATGAAGACGTAGAACAGCGCACCGAACAACAGCACAAACGGGGTGGTGAGACGGAAAAAGTAGAAGGCCACCGCCGGTCGATTGCCGCGAAAACCCGCCTGTTGCAGTTTCATTTGCAACGCCGGGTCTTCAAACGCCTTTTGCAGGTTGAGCGAATCGACAACCTTGCGCATCACGCCCTTGGCCTCGACGCTGCGGATCGAGCCGCCTCGACCGCGCGAATTGGCCTCGAGTTGTTCGCGATTGCGCTTGCGCAGCTCCTCGCGGCGATTGCGGACCGATTTGACGCGCTTTTCCAGATTGTCGCCGCCCATCATCGGCGCTGCCAGCGTCACAATGGTGGCGAAGACCAGTATGGCCGAGACCATCATGATCATCGATTGGGGATCTGTCAGAAAATCGCGAATTTCCGTGAAGCCGATGCCGAACATGCCAGTCGCCTCACATCTTGAAGTTAATCATGCCGCGCATCACGAAAATCCCGAGCGCCATCCAGGTCGCCCCGCCCAGCAGCATCAGCTGACCGGTCGGATGGGTGAACATCTGGCTCATATAGTCGGGGGTCGTGGCGTAGACGATACCCAGCACGCCGGGCGGCAGCGAGCCGATGATGAAGGCCGATGCCTTGGCCTCCCCGGAAAGGGCCTCGATCTTCTCGCGCATCATCCGGCGCGCCCGCAGCACACCGGACAGATTGCCAAGCGTCTCGGCCAGATTGCCGCCGGTCTTCTGCTGGATGATCAGCACGGTACGGAAGAAGTTCAGCTCGGCCAGCGGCATGCGCTCGCACATCTTGTCCAGGCCGTCATCAAGCGACTGGCCCATGCGAAGCCCCTCGGTCAGCATCTGGAATTCGGAACAGATCGGCTCCGGGGATTCGCGCGCGATGATGTTGAGGCACTCATTGAGCGGCAGGCCTGATTTGACACCGCGCACGATAATATCGATCGAGTTCGCGAATTCGCCGGTGAACTTGCCCTGGCGGCGTCCGCGCAGCAGACCCAGCGTCCAGCGCGGCAGGCCGAGTGCGGACACCAGTGCGATCCCGGCCGAGACCAGCAGGCTCTGCCCGGTGATCAGGGCGATCAGGAATCCGGCAATACCCATACAGCCCGAGGCGATCCAGAAGGCCATCGGCGTGAAACTCATGCCGGCCTGCTGGATGCGCGCCTTGAGGGTGATCGCCTTCTTGCGAATATCCTTCTGGCGCTGCTCCATATCCTTGAGCGAATCCTGAACCTGCCGCCGCCGCGCGGCCGCACTGTCGAGGGTCACCGGCCCACGCTTGCCGCGGGTCATGCGGCCGCCGACGGCCAGGTCGAGCCGCTTCTTCGACTGGGCATCGCCCATCGCGCCCAGCGTAACCCAGCCAACGCCGCCAACCGCAAAGAAGGCCGCCGCTGCCGCGAGAATGAAGGCGAAGTCGGGGCTCATGCTCAGGCCTCCGACGCGTCGAGAGCGGCCGCCAATTCGCGGTCGAGGCCGAAATAGCGGGCCCGGTCCCAGAATTTCGGACGCGCAATGCCGGTAGAGACATGGCGCCCGGTGATCCGGCCATGCTCGTCCTCGCCCTGGATCTCGTAGAGGAAGAGATCCTGGGTGACGATGACATCGCCTTCCATGCCGACAACCTCGGTAATATGGGTGATCTTGCGCGAACCGTCGCGCAGACGCGCCGCCTGGACGATGACATCGATCGAGCCGACGATCATTTCGCGGATGGTGCGGGTCGGCAGGTTATAGCCGCCCATGGTGATCATCGATTCGATCCGGGCCATGGCCTCGCGCGGCGAGTTGGCGTGCAGCGTGCCCATCGAGCCGTCATGGCCGGTGTTCATGGCCTGCAGCAGATCGAAGCTCTCAGGCCCGCGGACCTCGCCGACGATGATGCGTTCGGGGCGCATGCGCAGACAGTTCTTGACCAGATCACGCATCGTGACCTCGCCACTGCCCTCCAGATTGGGCGGACGCGTCTCGAGGCGCACCACATGCGGCTGCTGCAATTGCAGCTCGGCGGCGTCTTCGCAGGTCACGACCCGCTCATCGAGCTCGATGAAGCCGGTCATGCAATTGAGCAGCGTGGTCTTGCCCGAGCCGGTACCGCCGGAGATCAGCACGTTACAGCGGCTGGCGCCGATCACGGCGAGCACCTTGGCGCCGTCGGCCGTGATCGAACCGTAATTGACCAGATCGGGCATGGTCAGCTTGTCTTTTTTGAATTTCCGGATTGTCAGCGTCGGCCCGTCCAGCGCCAGTGGCGGCGCGATGACGTTGACGCGGGAACCATCGGCCAGACGCGCATCGCAAATCGGCGAGCTTTCATCGACCCGGCGGCCGACCTGGCTGACGATACGCTGACAGATATTCATCAGCTGGGCATTGTCGCGGAAGCGGATATTGGTCTTTTCGACCTTGCCATTGACTTCGATGAAGACGGCGTC
>JBNMNI010000090.1:0-6174 GCA_051275375.1 Maricaulis sp.
CTAGATCACGCCCAAGGCTCAATGCGCCAGAAAGGCCCGCACGTCTGCAACGGTGCGCGCCGGGTCTTCCTCGTGCAGGATATGGCCGAGATCATCATAGATGATCAGCTCGGCCTGCGGCAGATCGCCGGCAATCCGGCTTGCCTGGGCCACAGGGATCATCACATCGCGCGCGCCCCACAAAACCAGCGCCGGCGCCTGCACCCGCGCCAGATCCGCCGTCGGATCCGGCAGGGTGAAGACCTGCAGCCGCTCGACCAGGGCCTGGCCGACGCCGGGTGTCTGCATCAGACCATGCACGCGGGCCGGCAGGGCCGGATCCATGCGGCTGACATCGCCGAACAGGCCGGCCGAGGCGGCGGCAATCATCGCTTCCGGCGCGCTGGTGAGATAGAAGGACACCCCCATCGGCACCGCGACGGGCTGGTCGGTGACGCCATTGATCGAATAGGCGCCCGGCGCGACCAGAACCAGGCGTTCGACCAGGTCGGGGCGCTCTGCGGCCAGGCGCCAGGAGACAAGCCCGCCGAGTGAATTGCCCGCCAGCGTGACATGATCGAGGCCGAGCTCATCAAGCAGGGCACCGAGAAACTCAACGGTCTGGGGCACGGAATAGCGTTGCTGCGGGTCGGGGCCGGTCAGACCGTGGCCGGGCAGATCCATGCGGATGACGCGGTGGTCTGCACCGAGGTCGGCAGCCCAGCCATCCCAGCTTTCCAGCGAATAGGAAAACCCGTGCACCAGGACAATCACCGGCGCATCGGCCGGTCCCTCGACGCGCACACGCGCCATCACGCCATCGATATCAACCAGCCGGTCGGCCTCGCTCCAATAGGGCGAATCAAGCCGCGCCGCCCGGTCCATCGTCGGCTCGGCACCGGGCCGGGACAGGAGCCAGACCAGACCGCCAATCGCGATCAGGGCAGCCAGGACGAGAAGTGCGAGCACGGTGCGGGACATGGGGTTTCCTCGGTTTCAAATAAAAACGGCCGACGATCCCTGATGCTCAGGAAGCGCCGGCCGGTCAAGTGCGGCGAGAGCGGGCGTGGGAGGTTCGCGCCCGCTCTCGTCCATGCTTCTAGTAGCGGTAAGCCAGCGTCGCCGTGAAGGTACGTGGATTGCCGTAATAGCCGACCAGCGTGCCGGAACGTCCCAGTTCCGGAGCGAAGGTCGTATTGTTGACGAAGTCATAGCCGGAAACCCGGTATTCCTCATCGGTCAGATTGCGGCCATGCAGGCCCATCTGCCAGGCACCATCTTCACTGTCCCAGACCACCGAAGCGTTCCAGAGCGTATAGGCCGTCTGGTCAAGCGCCGGGAAGGGGATTTCGAACTGGCTCGAATCGCCGCGATAGGACGCGGTGATCTGGGAGTTGAGTTCGCCGCCGGAGAAGCTCGTCATATAGCTCAGCGTGGTGCTGAGTGTGGCGGCCGGCGTATTCTGGATCTGCACCTGGTTGGAGATGTCGACACCGAAGGCATTGATGAATTCATCGTAATTGCCGTCGAGCAGACCCACGGACCATGCGAAATTCAGCGCATCGCCATTGGTGAAGACATCACGACCGAGATCGAGCGTGCCTTCATATTCCATGCCGGTGATGGTCGCAGCGCCGGCATTGGTGGTCACACCGGTGAAGCTGTCGTTGACGCCGTCATTATCCGTATCGATACCGACCGAGCCAGGGACCTGGATGTCGGTATAATCCATGTGGAAGACCGCGATGGAATGGCTGTAGCTGCCACCCTGGTATTTCCAGCCGAGCTCAAAGCTGTCGACCGATTCCGGGTCGAAGGACATGAATTGGAAGACCTCATCCGCCGTGACCGTGCCGCTGAGATCGAAATCCGGGGTGCCGCTGGTCTGCGCCCGAGGATCGAAGCTGCCGCCTTTGAAGCCCTGGCTATAGCTGATGTAGAAATTGTTCGAGGCGGTTGGCTGCCAGGCAACCGACACCGTCGGGCTGAAATCATCCCAGGAATTGGTGCCGAGGAAGTCGGACGTCGTGGCGATCGGGAAGCCGGCGCCGCCGAAGAATTCGGAGAAGCCGCCCAGATAGGTCCGGCGCAGAACGCGCGAGGTGCGCTCGTCTTCGGTATAGCGCCCACCCAGGGTCACGCTGACCGTGTCGGTCAGATCATAGGTGAAATTGGCAAAGACCGACCAGGTCGAGGTGTCGACATCGCCGAAGGTCTGGGCATTGAGACCCGCCAGGCTGGTGTCGAGCAAGACATCGAACACCGTCGTGGCATTCGCTTCGAGCGAGTAATAGCCCATCACGCCGGCGAGACGCTCGCCTTCATAAAGCAGCTGGAACTCCTCGGAGGTCTGCTCATTGGTATAGATCGCCGGAACGTCGAAATCGCCTTCAGGCAGATTGTCGAAATCGATTGGCGTGGTGGAATCGTCCTGACGCCGGGACAGGATATTCCGCACGGTCCAATTGTCGTTGAGGCTCCACTCGGCGGTCAGAGCCAGACCGTCGCCGGTAACGCTCTGATCGACAACATTGAGGCCGGCGCGGGTATTGAAGACATCGTCGAGCACCGGATAGGTGGCGACATAGCCCGGCGCGCTCGGGATCAGGCGGTGACCGCCACGCGCATTGGAATTGTCTTCCACCGAGTCATAGGCGAGACGGAAGAACAGGTCGGGCGTTGGTTCCCATTCCGCGCTGACGCGGTAGCCGAGCACGTCCTTGTCGTAATTCTCGGCGCCGGTGGTCAGATTGGTGCCGAAACCATCGCGCTGCAGATTGGCGACAGCGGCGCCGACGCGGAAGGTATCACCGATTGGCAGGCTGCCGGAAACGATCTCGTCGAGCTGACCGTAGGAGCCGATATTGATGCGGGCCGACAGGGTTGGCGCGTCGGCATCGAGGCGGCGGGTGACGTATTTGATCGCGCCGCCAATGGTGTTGCGGCCATAGAGCGTGCCTTGCGGCCCGCGCAGCACTTCGATGCGCTCGACATCATAGATGTCCAGAACAGCAGCCTGCGGACGGTTGAGATACACGTCGTCGACATAAATGCCGACACCGGCTTCAAAACCGGCGACCGGATCCTGCTGGCCGACGCCGCGGATGAAGGCGGACAGGGTCGAATTGGTACCGCGTGAAGCTTCGAGGGTCACGTTTGGCGTGGTCTCGGCAATGGCGAGAATGTCGACAGCGCCCATGGCTTCGAGTTGAGCGCCGGTATAGGCGGTGACGGCCAGTGGCACGTCCTGCAGCGATTCCTCACGGCGACGCGCCGTGACGGTGATGACGTCACGGGTCGCGCTATCATCGGCTTGCTGGGCGTGGACCGGTGCCGCGAACAGCATGGTCGACGCGATCGTGCTCAGCAGGAGCGCGGCACGGGTCATTTTATGGCTCGTATTCATGATGGATTCCCCTCAAGAGTTTCGTTGGTGACCGCCGCCGCATGCGCGCGACTGGCGAAGTGTGCGACCGCGCTGGCGAACTCTTTCGGTTCTTCCAGATGCGGGGCATGTCCCGATTTCGCAAAACTGATGGATTGCGCTTCGGGTAAGGCTTCGACGAGATACCGGCTCGTCTCCGGGCCGTAGGCTTCACTGCGCGCGCCGGAGATGACGAGCGTCGGCAAGTTCATGGCAGGCAAGGCTTCGCGCAGATCCTGATTGGCCATTGAAAGCCACAGATCTGCCATTGCGCCGCCGTCGCGCCGGCTCAGCCGGGCAACGATATCTTCGATCATCGCCGGTTCACGGGCGGCACGGCCGCGGGCAAACATGCGGGGCGCGAACGCTGCGGCATAGGCCGGCCAGTCATTGCGCATCGCCTCGATGGCGCGGCCACTGCCGGCGATATCCATCCCGGTGGCCATGCCCAGCGCCCAGTCAGCGGTATTGAGAATGCGCGGGCTCATGTCCTCGATGATCAGGCCGGCAAAACGGTCATGGCCGTTGCGGACAATCATCTGCCAGAGCACGGTGGCACCCATTGACCAGCCCAGCGCGGTAACGCGCTTGAGGTCCAGTGTTTCCATGAGGGTCTGAAGGTCGCTCGCGAGAAGGTCGATATCAAGCGGGGCGGGACCAGCAGGCGTTTCGCCGTGTGCGCGCAAATCGGGAATGACAACGCGGAAGTCGGCGGTGAGCTGGTCGATCAGCGGATCGAAGAAATCTCCCGCAGCAGCCCAGCCATGAACCAGAAGCACGACCGGCCCGGTGCCCAGATCGCGGTAGCGCATGACAGAGCCGTCGCTCATGCGACCGGATCGCAGCGTCGTCTCCGCGCCATTTGCGCATTCTGGTCTGACATTGAGCACTGCGCCGATCTCTCCCGGATACATCACACGCCGTGGCTTTCGTGCCATATTGCGTTATCGGCAATTTTGTGAAAACTGAATCATATGTCAACTTCACTTTCTGCGACGCCCTCGAAAAGTCCGAAAACCGCACGCGGCGAACGCACGCGAAATCGCCTGCTCGATGCGGCTGAGGAATCCTTTGGAGAGAGTGGATTTCACTCGACTTCGATCGGCGATATCACCCGCCGCGCTTCGGTTGCGCTGGGCACATTCTACGTTTACTTCGACTCAAAAGATGAAATTTTTCGGGCACTTGTGGCGCATATGGGTGCCTTGACACGGGCCTGGATCGCCGAACGCGTCAAGGGGGCAACCGACCGGCTTGATGCCGAGCATAAAGGCCTGGTTGCCTACATCGAATTTGCCCGTGCCCACCCCAATCTCTACCGCATTATTGAGGAGGCACAATTCGTCGCGCCTGATGCATACAAGGCACACTATGACAGTTTTGCCGACCGCTACCGGCGCAATCTGGAAGAAGCCGCCGAGCGGGGAGAGATCAGTAACGGCAATCAGGAGACCCGTGCCTGGGCCCTGATCGGGATGAGTGTCTTCCTCGGCCTGCGCTTTGGTATCTGGGAGCCTTCACGCAGCGCAGACGACATCGCCCGCGAAGCCTCCGACCTGATTGCCAGGGGGCTGGCGCCGTGACCGGGCGGGGAAGACCGGCTGCCGCGACCGGAGCGGGCACATGAACAGACTTCTCGACATCACCGCACGCCGCGCCGCGATCGAGCCGGATGCCGTCGCCTTTCACATCGTCCGGACCGGCGAAAAAATCAGTTACCACACGCTCGATCACCGCAGCGCCTGCGCCGCGAGCGTGCTGGAGGACCAAGGTGTTGCTGCGGGTGATCGCGTCGCGATCCTGTGCCGCAACCGGGTAGAATTCTTCGAGCTCCTGTTTGCCTGCGCCAAGCTCGGGGCGATTCTGGTGCCCCTGAACTGGCGCATGCCGGCCAGCGAACTCATCCAGCTGATCGCCGATTGTGCGCCCATGCTGATGATCGCCGGCGCCGAGGACCGCGATACGGCCCGGGCCGCATCGGCTCCGATGGCCTTGCCGCAATTCGAGCTCGACGGCGCCTATCCTGCCTTGCGTGACGCGGCACGGCCGCATCCGGGCCGCGCCGCCTGGCCGGGTGAGGAATGCTGGTATCTGATCTATACCTCCGGCACGACCGGCCAGCCCAAGGGCGTGATCCAGACCTATGGCATGGCCCTGGTCAATACGGTCAATATCGGTCAGGCCATCGGCCTGCGCGGCACGGATTCAACCCTGAACTTCCTGCCGCTCTTCCATACCGCCGGCATTAATCTGCACACCCTGCCCGTCCTGTTCGGCGGTGGCACGGTCCACATCCTGCCCGGTTTCGAGGCCGGTCCGATGCTGGAGCTGATCAATGCCGGCGCGCTCGACGTCTTCATTGGCGTGCCCGCCGTCTACCGCGAACTCAGCCTGCATCCGGACTTCGCCCATACCGACCTGACCCGGCTGCGGCATTGGGCCTGTGGCGGCGCACCCCTGCCCGACATTCTGGTCGAGAGCTTCGCCGCCCGCGGCGCGATTGTCTGCAACGGGTTCGGCATGACGGAAACCGGCCCGACCGCCTTTCTGGTCGATGCGGCGCGCGCGCTGGACAAGATCGGCTCGGTCGGCAAGACCCAGATCCTGGTCGAGGCGCGCATTGCCGGACCCGATGGACGTATTCTGGCGGCCGGCGAGACCGGCGAGATCCAGTTCCACGGGCCCGGTCTCACCCCGGGCTATTGGCAACGCCCGCACGAAAGCGCCGAACTCTTCACCGCCGATGGCTGGCTGCGCAGCGGCGATCTCGG
>JBNMNI010000091.1:0-6160 GCA_051275375.1 Maricaulis sp.
TCAGCCGGGCTCGTGCCGGGCGGCTGGGACTGGCCGTCATTACCCTGCAGGGCCGTCGCGCGTGCGGTGGCAGCGCGGCTATTGCGTCCGGGCCGGGCGCGAAATTTGAAGGCGCCGAGAATGATCGCACTGACCGAAGCGAGCCCGAGCCATTCGGCCAGGCCCACCGCCCCGAGAATTTCCAGCATGCCATGCCCCCTTTTGACGGCTGCGCCCGCGCCGGATCGGTGCGGCACAGCCATCACGGCCCCCCGGCCGCGCCGCGACACTATTGCCGCCTTGACCATAAAGTTACAGGCAACTCTCCATTTACGCGAGTTCCGATTGAATCGGGACGCGCCGTGCTGACCGGCTCGTGATTGACGCCAGCGCGCTGTGCAGTCTTAGTTGCGCGCTGCGGCGCCGCCGCCGCACCTTCAGGCCCGACCCATGTCGCAAACAGATTTTGCCATCGCCGCCCCGACGCTGACCACACCGCGCCTGATCCTTCGGGCGCATGCACTGGGTGATTTCGCGGCCAGCCTGGCCTTGTGGACTGATCCGGTCGTGACCGCATCGATCGGTGGCCGCGCCCTTGGCGAGAACGAGGTCTGGCAGCGCCTGCTGCGCTATGGCGGGCTGTGGACCCTGCTCGGTTACGGCTATTGGGCGATCATCAACCGGTCCGATGGCCGCTTCATCGGCGAGGCCGGGCTGGCCGATTGGCGGCGCGAGATGACACCGCCGCTCGGGCACGTGCCGGAGACTGGCTGGGCTCTGCATTCCAGCATGCATGGCCACGGCCTCGCCCACGAAGCCATGCAGGCCGTGCTCGACTGGTCAGATCGTCAGCTGGAGCAGACCTGCTGCATTATCAGCCCCGCCAATATGCCATCGATCCGGCTGGCCGGACGGCTGGGCTATCGGGCCGGCGAGGAAGGCCGTCTGGGCGAGAATCCGGTGAGGATATTCCATCGTCTGAGACCTCAGACGGACCCGGTCAGGCACTCGATCAGCCGCTGAGACCGGCAGCCGCAAAACGCACAGGCCCACCGGATCTTTGCGATCCGGCAGGCCTGGCCAACCCGGTGCTTCGTCGGGAATGTCTGGGCGGTTCAGGCGCTAATTGGTCAGGGCCCGGGAGGCAGAGGGCTGCGGTGCCCGGCTGACGATGAAGCTGCCGCTCTCGCCCGCCGCCAGATTGGCGCGGCAGAATTCGCCGCCGGTGACGGTGAAGGGGCATTCAAAACCGGTATGGGCCAGATTGACCGTCAGGCGCAGTTCGCCGCGCTCGGGCACGCTGTAGGAACAGGTGCCGCCGACGACTTCACCAATGGCGACGCGCGAATTGTGCATCAGGCCGCGGCCGTGATCACGCGTGGTGATGGTGTCGCCATCGGCCTGGCTCAGCTCGCAGGACACCTGCCAGCCGCGCTGGCCGAGCATCTCCATCACGAAGGCCTCGCCGCGCGGGGCCGTCTGGGCCGATGCCGAACCGGCAGAAACAATGGCAGCGGCGAAGGCTGCAGCGAGGATTGTGGTCTGGATTCTCATAACATGTCTCTCCAACGGGAAGCGGGGCCACCTCTTTTATGACACTTACGTTACATCCCGACCCTGCATAAGTAAAGTCCGTATACGGTATAGTTCGAGTTCTTCCGAATCATGCAGTATATGCTGGCCTATGGGCCTCTGCCGACTGATTCTATGAGCCGGTTCAGGCGATGATTCGATCCTTTTCACTTCTCTGTCATAATTTTGTCTTGCGGATTCAGGCGCACTTGGCGGCACTTATCCACAGGCCGGCCCGTGCGGCCCCATCTTGCCGTCGCCCGTGACCGCCGCTAGCGTCGCAGCAGCGGGGGACAGGCGCCGGAATGCTCTTCAATTCGTTCGAATTTCTTCTCATTCTTCTGCCGCTGGCTTCTGCCGCTGGTGCTGCTCTCCCATTATCTGGCCCGGCGATACCTCTCCCATATTGCGGCGCTCTTCCTTTGCGTGCTGAATGCGTGGAAAATCTCCGAATGCATCCATTCCACTTTCCAGGGCACACGGCATGAACCACTACGCGAGAACTTTGCTGATTGCCCTGCTCACCGGCCTGGTCGGCTTTGCCGCCTTCAACGCGCTGATCGATCCCTTTGGTGTCACCGGCGCGCCCGATATTCCCGGCATCACCGCGCGCGATACCCGCCTGTTGGACGATGGCGGCCGGGTCCATGTCGGCGACCGGCTGGCACGCGGCGGCGACAGCTCGATCCTGCTGGGCTCATCGCGTACCGTCGACGGCTTCGACCACGATCCCGGCGGCTGGCCCGGCGGGATCTATAATGCCGGCATGCGCGGCACCAATATGTTCGAACTGACCCAGGCGATGACGCTGGCCGCGCGCAATGCGCCCCTGCGCTGCGTCGTGATCGGGCTCGATCTTGATGAGTTCGGCACTCATTCCAAGGCCAAGGCGACCTATTGGCTGTCGGCGCTGACAGACGGCAATCGCCCGCTATCCCTGGCCCGGGTCGCACTATCGCCCAACACATTCGGGGCCTCGCTGCAGCTGATCGCCGACAATCTCGGCGGCGGATCGCCGCGCGTGCCCTGGGCTGACAGCTATCCGGCCGGCGCCCAGCGCGAACGCTATGAGAGCGGTGTGCGCGGCATTTACGGCTTCTATCTGGGCTATAATTTCGACCCCGACCGGGTGGCGCTGTTTGAACACGCCCTCGCGGCCCTGACCGATAACGGCATCCAGGTGGTCGGCTTTATCCACCCGCTGCATGCCTGGCGCGAAGAGGCCCTGTTCCGCTCCGGCCGCAGCGACACGTATTTCGAGATGCGCGACGCCCTGACCGCTGTCTTCGAACGCCATGCCGCAGCGAGCAATGAAAACGCCTGCATCGAAGGCGGCGCCGCGGTCTTGTGGGACTTTTCCGGATTCCGCGATTTCGCAATCCTGCCAGCACCGGGTCCGGACCAGACCGCCGCTCACGCCAATTTCTACGAGCCCTCGCACTATCTGCCGCATATTGGCCAAGCCATGCTTGATATCATGCGCGGTGGTGAGACGCAGATTGTGGGCGTGTCGGGTGTTCGCCTTGAGCCGGACAATCTGGCCGTCAGCGCCGATGCGATCCGGCTGCGCCGCCAGCGCTGGCTGGAGACGGGGGACGGGCAGGCCGCAACGGCGGTGTTCGACGCGCTTGAGGCCTCTGGGCCGCAGGCCGAGATGGAAACGCCGCAATATCTCAATCGGGACGACCGGCGAAGCCTTGACGACAAGATCAGCCGCATTGCGCCCGGTCGCGCGGGGCGCTAGGACGCATCCCGGAAACTGAGGATTGACGGATGACTGTGCACTACCATCGCGGCGACCTGCCTGCGGATATCGAGCTGGGCCCTCTGGTCGCCATCGACACCGAGACCCTGGGACTTTCATTGACGCGCGATGCGCTCTGCGTCGTGCAGCTTTCCTGCGGCGATGGCGATGCCCATGTCGTGCAATTGATCCGTCCCGATTATGACTGCCCGAACCTCAAAGCCCTGCTGGCCGACACGAGCGTCGAGAAAATCCTCCACTTCGCCCGTTTCGACGTCGCGATGGTCGAGCGCAGCCTCGGCGTCACCATGGCCCCGATCTTCTGCACCAAGATCGCCTCCAAGCTGTGCCGCACCTATACCGACCGCCATGGTCTGAAGGATGTGACGCGCGAGCTGATCGGGGTTGATATGAACAAGCAGCAACAAAGTTCCGACTGGGGCGCCGATGAATTGTCCAAGGCGCAGCTCGAATACGCCGCGTCGGACGTGCTTTACCTGCACCAGCTGCGCGAGCGCCTGACCATGATGCTGGAGCGTGAAGGCCGGATGGAAATGGCCAAGGCGTGCTTCGATTTCCTGCCTGTCCGGGCCAGGCTCGACCTGGCTGGCTGGCCGGACACCGACATTTTCGCCCACGCCTGAGCGGCTATGCCTTGAAAAGGCCAGCAAAGGCTGGTCTTTGTTGCGCGGCAAGGCCTGCCGATTGCGAGATGATGATCTGCCGATGAGTATGACTGCCAACCAGGGTCTGGAGCTGTTCCAACCCACAATGCATGGCAATTGGGAGCCGCGTCGCGCCCTGACGCTCAGCGCTGCGCGGCGGCGGACAGCCTTTGTGCGCCTGTTGCGCTTCGTTTTCATCGCCGCGATCGCCGCCATCATTGCGCTTCTGGCCGTCCAGCTCTTCGTCGGGGCAACCGGTGGAGAAGCGGTTTCGACCGAAGCGGTCAGCACGGATGTGCGCATGGTCAATCCGCGCATTACCGGCCGCGACGAGAACCTGACCCCCTATGCCCTGACCGCCGACGTCGCCGTTCGCCGCCGCGACAATGCCAGCGGCCTGACCGAGCTCGAGCGCCCGCGTCTTGATTATGATTTCCTCAATACCGCCGCCAACGCGTCAGAAGTGCTGGCGCAGACCGGAACCTTCGATCCGGAGACCCGAATTCTCGACCTGTATTCGGACGTGAATCTGAATACGGATAATGGTTATAGCTTCGCCTCCCAGCATGCCCGCATATTTCTGCGCGAGGAACGCGTCACCGGCGAGATGCCGGTGACCGGCTCGGGCCCTGTCGGCACGATCACCGCCGACCGCTATGAAATTCATGAGGGCGGCAATCGCGTCATTTTTGAAGGCAATGTGCACGCGCGTATTGTACAAGACCGCACAGCCCCCAGCGATGGAGAGGATCAATGATCCGCCTGCTTGCCACACTGACCACCCTGTCCTGCCTCCTGCTGGCGCCGATCTCGGCCGCCAGTGCCCAGATCGGGGACGCGTCGCAGCCGCTCGATACCATCGCCGACCGGATCGAGAATCTCGATAGCGAAGGCCGCACCATCCTGACCGGTCATGTCGATATCACCCAGGGCGATCGCCGCATCATGGCCGACCGTGTCGAACTGGTCTGGACCCAGCCGGCCGATGGCGGCCGCGGCGATATCGAACGCGTCGTTGCCACGGGGCATGTGCGCTATTTCTCGCCGTTCCAGAACGCCACCGGCGATCTTGGCATTTACGAGATGGGCCTCGACACCATCACCCTGACCGGCGATGTCGTCATCACCCAGGGCGAAAACGTCATCACCACCACACGCTTTGTCTCCAACCTGACCTCCGGGAATTCCAATTTCGGTGAAGAGGGCAATGGCACGCCGGTTCGCGCCGTGATCTACCCGCGCGGCGCAGAGCCGACCACCGAGCCCGCCCCAGGTGGCGGCGCCGGCGGCCGCTAGAATTCCGATCGAGAGCAGGTTGAACATGGCAATGACCGATACCCCCGCCGCGGCCACATCCGCTATCCGCACGGGACTGGTGGTCGAGGCCATCGGCAAGACCTATCGCAAACGGCCTGTGGTGAAGGGCGTTTCGCTCTCATTGCAGCGCGGCGAAGTCGCCGGCCTGCTCGGACCAAACGGCGCCGGCAAGACCACGTGTTTTTATATGATCACCGGCCTGGTCGATGTCGATTACGGCCGCATCCTGCTCGATGGCGAGGATATCACGCGGCTGCCCATGTATCAGCGTGCCCGGCTCGGCATTGGCTATCTGCCGCAGGAAAAATCCATCTTCCAGGGCATGAGCGTGCGCGAGAATATTCTCGCGGTCGCCGAAGTTGTCGAAAAAGACCGCCAGCAGCGCCACGAGCTGGTCGATCAATTGCTTGAGGAATTGCGCATCTCCCACCTGGCCGACGCGCCGGCGCCCTCCCTGTCTGGCGGCGAACGCCGCCGCGTCGAGATCGCCCGCGCGCTGGCAACCCGGCCCTCCTTCATGCTGCTCGACGAGCCCTTCGCCGGTATTGATCCGCTGGCCATTGCCGATATTCGCGACCTGATCCGGTTTCTGAAAGATCGCGGCATCGGCATTCTCATTACCGACCACAATGTCCGCGAAACCCTTGAGATCACCGACCGGGCAACCATCATCCATGAGGGTGAAGTGCTGTTTGAAGGCGCGCCGGACGCCATCCGCGCCGATCCCGATGTGCGCCGCGTTTATCTCGGAGAAAGCTTTGCCTGATTAATCTCTGCGGGAGAACCACCACGCAGAGGCGTTCATGGCCGGACTGATGCAAAAGCTGGAGATGCGCCAGGGTCAATCCCTGGTGATGACGCCCCAGCTACAACAAGCCATCAA
>JBNMNI010000092.1:0-6124 GCA_051275375.1 Maricaulis sp.
CAAAAGGCAAATGGGCAAGACGGGCGCATGACGCCACGCTCAGTCGCGCAGCCCGTCGCCCAGCGCCAGCGCCGCCTTGTCGATCAGCGCCCGGGCACCGGGCAGGATGGCGGTCAGGTTGAAATAACCGTGCGGCAAGGCCTTGCCGAGCGTGTATGCGACCGGCACGCCGGAT
Organism: Maricaulis sp.; assembly: GCA_051275375.1. Lineage (GTDB taxonomy): Bacteria > Pseudomonadota > Alphaproteobacteria > Caulobacterales > Maricaulaceae > Maricaulis. Next base: position 176 of record JBNMNI010000092.1, read on the forward strand.
GCGATCAGCCGGTCACGATAGGCCAGGCCTTCATCCGTCAGCGGATCGAGCTCGGCCGCCGCGATATAGGCCGGCGGCAGGCCGGCCAGATGCCCTTCCAGCAGCGGCGAGGCGTGGGTATCGGTCGCGTCGGATTCATCGCGCAGGTAATAGCGGGCGATCTGGTCGAGCGTCATGGCGGCAAAGATATGTCCTTCGAGCGCCTTGAGTTTCGACTTGCGGCGCTCGGCCAATTGCATCAGCGGATAGATCAGGAGCTGAAAGCGCAGATGTTCCCGGCGCACCTGGGCCAGCATCGCCGCCAGGCCGCCACCGGCCGAATCGCCGGCGACAGCCAGCCTTGCCGGATCGGCACCGGCAATGGCCGCGCCCTCGCCCGCCAGCCAGTCGAAGGCCGTGATCACATCCTCGACCGCTGCCGGAAAGACATGTTCGGGCGAGAGGCGGTAATCGATCGCCAGCACCCGCACACCGCTGATCGCAGCGAGGCGCCGGCAAAGCGGGTCATGGGTTTCCAGATCGCCGACCACATAGCCGCCACCATGACAGAACAGCACGCAGGGCGCCGGCGCTGTGGAGCCATTGGGAATGTAGAGCCGCGCGGGGATATCGCCGGCCGGGCCAGGTATGGTGAGGTCGCGAACCGCCTCGACCGGCGGCGGCGTGACATCGAGATGCGGCGCCGCATCGCGCAGGGCCTTGCGCATGTGCGTGGCAGTGCGACCAGGCTCGAAGGGATCTTCAAGGCCGAAACGGGTCAGCGCGCGCGTCCAGGGAGAAGTGTTCATGCCATCCAGTTAGCACGGTGATCAGAGGTCGCAAACGGATAGATTGCCGCGGCCTAGTGGATCGACAGCGAGCCGGTGCGGTCGAGACGGCCGGCGAGCGCGTCTTCCATCACCGAGCGCAGGGCGCGCCAGGCATCGGCGCCCTCGACCTTGCCCTGGCCGTCGAGATCATTGACCGCCTCATCGGCATAGCCGATCGCATTGGGACCGTGCAGATCGACCAGGGTCCAGGCAATCTGGCGGATGTCTTCGACGGTGATTTGCACGTGCGGCGTCATGGGCGGGCTCTCCGGAGCATTGAGGTCTTGCCGATGTATCAGCAAGCCCGGGGCCAGATGGAGAGCAAGATTTAGTTATCGTTTTCAGCTAGTTATGTTTTTTGCGGCGAAACCGGCCTGTGGTCAGCCATGCCCTCAGGTCTTTTTTGCCGAGTCGATCCGGCCCGGTGCATAGCCGCCATGCTCGAGATAGGCGGCTTCTTCCGGCGTGGTCTCGCGCTGCAGCGCCTCATTGCGATAGGGGAAACGGCCAAATTGCCGGATCACCTCGCGGTGCTTGATCGCGTGATCATGCGTGCCCTGCGACTCCAGCCTTTCGGCCGCCAGTTCGACGCAATAATCCTGGTCGGCCAGGGCCTCGGAATGCATGAAAGGCATGTAGACGAAGGCGCGGCGGTCCTCGGCGATGGCCCAGTCGAAGCCGCGCTCGATCATGGAGCGCGCGAGCTGGCGGGCCAGGGCGTCAAAGGCGAAGGCCTTGCCGGACCCGCGCCAGATATTGCGCGGGAATTGATCGAACAGCAGGATCAGCGCCAGCGCATCATCGGCATCGCCCTGCCATTCATGCTCACCGCCGCGCAGCACCGCCGCCTCGCGCTCGACGCTGGTGGCAAAACGCCGCCGCATCCGCGCATCGAAATCAGGCGAGACGCGATACCAGGCCTTCGGCCCGGCCTCGTCGAACCAGAAAGTGCGGATCTGCGCCGCGCTGATGGATTGGCCCGTCATACCCGCAACCGTCCGTCAACAATCTGGTCGTAGAGCTCACGCGTCAGCCGGACATATTTGCCGATCACCGGGTGGTCGAAATAGAGCGGGTCCTCGATCCGGTCGGGATCGAACCCCTCCTTGACCAGTTCGACCTTGCGCAGCTTGAAGGTTCCCGTCGTGTCGGTCTGTTGTTGCAGCCGCAGGAAAAGCGGGCGCGCGAAGGCCGGCAAGGCGCGGTGGATGTGGGCGTGCAGGGCTTCCAGATCGACCATTTGATGACCGGCAACCAGGGCTGCCATCCCGGCCCTGCCCGCATGGCCCTGGACTTCGACGCCATAGACATTGGCCTGTTCGATACCGTCGAAATTGAGCGCCTCGGCAACCTCGCCGGTGGAGACATTCTCCGACTTCCAGCGATAGGTATCGCCAACCCGGTCGACGAAATAATAATAGCCCAACCGGTCACGCGTCATCAGATCGCCGGTGCGGAACCAGGCATCGCCGGGCTTGAACACATCGCGCAATATCTTCTTCTCGGTGTCTTCCTTGCTGCCATAGCCGTCAAAGCGGAAACGCGCATCATCGGCGTCGATCCGGCCGATCGCCTCGCCAACCTCGTCCGGCGCGCAGGTCACGCAATGGCCGTCTGCGCCGCGCAGGGGCATTTCGCTCTCGAGATCGAACTTGACCAGATCAATATTGAACCGGCTGCGCAGATAGGAGGGCACCCGCCCGATCGCGCCAGCCTGGTTGGTGGCGTTGACCAGGCCGACATTGCCTTCGGTCGAACCGTAGAATTCGACGATTTGCGGCAGTTTGAACCGCGCCTGGAATTGCTCCCAGACATCGCGGCGCATGCCATTGCCGATCGCACAGCGCAATGAATGGGCGTGCTCCTCGGGCACTTCCGGCGAATTGACCAGGAAGCGGCAGAGCTCGCCGACATACATGAACAGCGTCGCGCCGAACCGGACCGTATCGGGCCAGAAGGACGAGGCAGAGAATTTCGACCGGATCACCAGCGCCCCGCCATAGGAGAGCGCACAGCCGACGCCGCACAGCCCGCCGGTGGCGTGATAGAGCGGCAGCACCATCATCATGCGGTCGCGCTCGGTGCATTTGGCTGCAATGGCAAAGATGTTGAGATAATACAGCGCCCGCACATGCGTCATCAGCGCCGCCTTGGGCAGGCCGGTCGTGCCGCTGGTGAACATTTTCAGCACCGGCTCGGACGGCTTGACCGCGGCGCGCACGGCCGGATCGGGCCGCTCATCGCTCTGGCGCTGCAGCGCGGCGTTGAAATCGCGCGAGCCGGCGAACTCGCCATCGACGCTCCAGGCCTGGGCCTCGATACCGCCGGCCGCCTCGGCCGAGATATAGGCCTCGGCCAACGAGGCCTCGACGATGGAATGACTGGTCTTGCCGATTGTCAGGCAATGGGCGAGCGACTGGCCCTGCAGCTGATTATTGATCAGCGAGGTCACCAGGCCAACCTTGGAAAGCCCGAACCAGATGGCGATATATTCCCAGCGATTGGTCATGAAGAGAGCGACGGTATCGCCCGGCTTCATGCCCTGTTCCAGGGCCCAGTGGGCGACCCGGTTGGCATAGGCGTCGAAGGCGGCATAGCTGACCACACCGTCATCGGTGATCGCCATCGGGCGATCGGCGAAACGGTCGACGGTCTTTTCGATATGATCGGGCACGCGCAGGCCGGAGGCAGGCCCCACCTTCTTGATCTGACCGAGCACGCGCAGCATTGCCGACAGATAATCGACCTCGCGCGCAATGGCGGTGAATACTCCCATAGGCCAATTCTCCCGATTGATTTTCCCCAGAGTATGAGTGCGCCGGTTACCGTCAAGCAAACGCCGCCCCTGCCCCGGGAGTTGTGAAGCAAGTTTCACAAGGTTACGCAGGAAATCCGCGGCAAGCCATAGATCAGCAGAAGCGACGATGCGAAATCGGTCGACAGGCCGGCAGGGCTGGCACCGATCATGGCTGCAGATTTCCCGCGAACTCTGCATCCGGAATGGCGCCCGGGCGCATCTCCCTTCCAGCAGCTCCATTGAGCGTGCCAGATTGGAGAATATCATGTTGCGGTCCCTGATTTTGAGCATCGCCATCCTGACGACGGCCCCGGCGCCAGGCCAGGATCTCGACCAACGGGTCCAGACCTGGCAGCAGACGCAGGGCATTCTGGGCATTGCGGTCGCGGTCCAAACCGCAACGGCTCTGGATATTTCCGTGGCGGGGCTTCTCGAGGCTGATGGCCAGCCTGTCGCAACAGGGGACCGCTTCTCATCCGCCAGCGTTTCCAAGACCTTCACGGCCGCCGCGATCCTGGCGCTGGTTTCGCGCGGCGAATTATCGCTGCAAGACCGAGTCAGCGAGGTCTCCGGGCTCGATTTTGGTGAGGAGCTGACGGTCGAAAACCTGCTCTACCACGAGGCCGGCATTGCGGAGTTTATCGGCGGCAGCCTGAGCTTTGAGACTTTTCTGTCGGAACATGGTCAGGGACGCACCGCCTGGTCGACACAGGAAGTCGTGGCATTTGCCACGGCCAGTCCGGGACAAGCCGGCTCGGACTTCGCCTACTCCAACGCGCATTACGTCATTCTTGGCCGCATCATCGAACAGGCCACAGGCCTGCCGATCCAACAGGCCTTGCAGGCCCTGGTGTTTGCACCCGCCGGACTGGAGAGCGCGCGCCTGATTCACGAAGCCGGTGAATCACCGGACGCGCACGGTCATTCCGACATGCTTGCAGGCGCACTCGGCCGTGCGCAGCTCGACGCGCGGCTATCGACCGAGCTTGCCAGCCTGGCATCGAGCGCCGGTGGCGTCATGCTCAATGCTGGCGACCTGGCGAAGTGGACACGCCTCTGGTTTTCCGGGGAATTCATGGCTGGACAGAGCTTCCGCGACCCCCGGGGCGGACAGGCCCTGGGCTTGCCGGCCGGACAAATCCAGGTCGGCGCGGGCGGATTTTCGGTTCGCTATGATCTCGGCACGATGCTTCTGCATGGCGGCGATGGCCTCGGTGTGACGGCGCTCGCCCTTTACGATCCGGAATCCGGCATTGCGGTGGCGATCCTGATGAATGACGATTCGGTGCGTTCGCTCGGATTTGGCGCCGACGGCTTTGCTGACGCCTTTGCGCTTGAGCTGATTGAGTCCTACCGGGCGAGCCCGGACTGAGCTGGCGCCGGGAGTCCCGGGCGAGATTTCACCCTTTCGCGCCGTCTTGCGGCCGCTCGCCACGCCTCAGCGGTAGCGCCGCACCCGCGTCTCGGCGATGAAGGCGAAACACACCGCCAGCAGGGCCAGGTCCTTGAGCAGGAAATGACCGCTGCGCGACAGGGCCGGGAAACCGCCCAGCTGCGCGTCCCAGGCCCCGGGGAAGGTGACGAGGAAGGACAGTGTCACCAGGAAGGTGATGATCGTCATCGTCAGACCGATCCGGAACAGGCGCGGATTGAACCAATAGCCCATGAGCGCCAGCGCGGTGAGGATCTCGATCACGCCGATCAGGCCCGAGATCACCTGTTCAGGAATAAAGGCCTGCATCCAGGAGAACAGCACACTGCTGCCGATCAGCGGCGCAATGCCAGCCGCTTCGGCGGCGGTGAATTTCATCAGCCCGATCCAGCCGAGCACAATCACCAGGCCTGCCAGCATCACCGGCAGGCTGATGGAGCGGCTCTGGCTGGTGCGGTTGGAGAAGATGCGCGAATTGTCGAAACTGCCGGCCCACATCGAAAGGCCGAGAATGGCGATGTATTTCAGCACGCCCTGGCCGGCACCGACGGCCGGGAATCCCCCCTCGGCCTCAAGCCAGACCGGATTGGTCGCCATCGCCGTCAGCGCCAGGGCGCAAAACAGCCCCAGCATCACGAAGCCGATGCGGCGAAAACTGCCCAGCGGCAGCGGCGCCCCGATCAGGGCCGCCATCACGATCTGATAAATCCCCAGCGCCCTGGCGGCCGAGGCGGCCTGGGGCTCGAGCCCGGAAAGAAAGGCGTGGCCGGCAATCCACTCGCCGACAATGGCCTCGCCGACCGGCGTGAAATCCATCGCGCCAAACCAGATAAAAATAACGGCAAGGCTCGCCCGGGCGAACAGCAAGGCATTGGTTGTGGGTGGCACGAACCGGTCTCCTGATGGGCGCG
>JBNMNI010000093.1:0-6121 GCA_051275375.1 Maricaulis sp.
CTGATCGACCATTTCGGGCGGCATATCACCTATCTGCGCCTGTCGGTGACGGATCGTTGTGATCTGCGCTGCGTCTATTGCATGAAGGCGCGGCCGGACTTCCTGCCGAAGTCGCAATTGCTCACCCTCGAGGAACTCACCCGGCTGGCCGATGCCTTCATCGCCCGCGGCGTCAGCAAGATCCGCGTCACTGGCGGTGAGCCTCTGGTGCGGCGCGATGTGATGACGCTGATCGAGAATCTCGGCGGCCGCATCGGCACCACCGCTCTGGAAGAGGTCTGCCTGACCACGAATGCGACCCAATTGCCGCGCTTTGCCGGCGATCTGGCGGCGGCCGGGGTCAAGCGGATCAATGTCTCGCTCGACACGCTGGACGAGGCGAGCTTCGCCCGACTGACACGCGGCGGCCGTCTGGCCGATACGCTGGCCGGGATTGATGCGGCCGATGCGGCCGGGCTGAAGGTCAAGATCAATACCGTCGCCCTGAAGGATGACAATGAACACTCCCTGCGCGAACTGATCGGCTGGGCCCATGGCCGCGGCTTCGATCTGACGCTGATCGAGATCATGCCGCTGGGCGAGGTCGATGCGGCGCGCTCGGATCAATTCCTCTCCCTCGCCGAGGTCAAGGCCGATCTCGAACGCAGCTGGACCCTGACCCCGCTGGCCGACAATACCGGCGGGCCGGCGCGCTATCACCGCGTCGAGGAGACCGGTGGAAGGCTTGGCCTGATCACTCCGCTGACGGAAAACTTCTGCGCCGGCTGCAATCGCGTCCGCCTGACCTGTACCGGCCAGCTCTATATGTGTCTGGGCCGCAATGGCCGGCTCGATCTGCGCGCCGCCCTGCGCGAAGGCGGCATGGAAGCCGTCGATGCCCTGCTCGACGAGGCGATGGCACTGAAGCCGAAGGCGCATGATTTCGACGTCTCCGCCGGCGCCGCCACCGAGATTGGCCGCACCATGGCCCATACCGGAGGCTGATTGATGGCGCTGACCATCCGCTATTTCGCTGCGCTGCGCGATGCCATGGGTATCGCCGAGCAGACGGTCGAATATCTGCCGGGGATTAATGGCGGCGGGCTGGCCGAATGGCTGATTGCCCGCAACTCTGCGGCAAAACCCCTCGCCCACCCCTCCGTCCGCCTGATCGTCAATGACGAGATCGCCCCGCGCTCGCAAGCCCTGCACGATGGCGACACCATCGCCTTCTGCCCGCCCTTCTCGGGAGGCTAGGCGATGGCGATTTCGGTCAAGGTCCAGACGGAAGGCTTCGATCCGGGCAGCTTGCTCAATGCGCTGACCGGCCGGGATGCCGCTTGCGGCGCCGTGGCCAGCTTTACTGGCCAGGTGCGCGGCGGCGGCGATCTGGTGGCACTCGAACTGGAGCATTATCCCGGCGTGACCGAACAGGCGCTCGGGCGCATTGCCGCCGAGGCCGTGCGCCGCTGGTCGCTCGGCGAGGCCGTCATCGTGCACCGCATCGGACGCATGGCGATCGGCGAGCCGATCGTGTTTGTCGGCGCCACGGCGCCGCACCGTCAGGGCGCGCTTGAGGCGACCGGCTTCATGATCGATATTCTCAAGACCCAGGCCCCGTTCTGGAAACGCGAACACACCACCACGGGCTCCCGCTGGGTCGAACCGCGCGAAGGCGATGATGCCGCCGCCGCAGCCTGGCTCGCCGCAAGCAAGGATTTGACCGCATGAGCGCCATCCCAGACACGGTCGGCTTTGCGGTCATGACCGTCTCCGACAGCCGCGATGCGCAGACCGACCGGACCGGCCCCTGGCTGCGGAGCCAGATCGCCGCCGAGGGTCATGCCGTCATCGACCACACCATCGTGTCCGACGATATCGGCGCCATCCAGGCCCAACTTCACAGCTGGATCGCCGATCCGGCCATCCACGCCGTCATCGCCACCGGCGGCACCGGCCTGACCGGCCGCGATGTCACCCCGGAAGCCTTCAAGCCGATCTATGAAAAGGAGATGGAGGGTTTTGCCGCCATCTTCCACCAGATCAGCTTTGCCTCTGTCGGCGTCTCGACCATCCAGTCGCGCGCCACGGCGGGCATTGCCGGCGGCACTTATCTGTTTGCCATTCCCGGCTCGATGGGCGGCTGCAAGGATGCCTGGAACCATATTCTCAAGGCCGAATTCGACCGCAATCACCGGCCGTGCAATCTGGTTGAACTCATCCCCCGGCTGACGGAGCGCTGAGCATGAGCCCCAAACTCACCCATCAGGACGATGATGGCCGCATTCGCATGGTCGATGTCGGCGGCAAGGCGGAAACCGAGCGCCGCGCCATCGCGAGCGGCCGCATTACCATGAGCCAGGCCGCCTTTCAGTCGATCCGCGACGGCCAGGGCCCCAAGGGCGATGCGCTCAAGACGGCCGAGCTGGCCGGTATCTTGGCCGCCAAGAAAACCTCAGACCTGATCCCGCTCTGCCATCCGCTGCCGATCACCCAGGCCAGGGTTCTGATCAGCGCCAGCAATGATTTTGCCGGCTTCAATATCCGCGCCGAGGTCTCTACGCGCGGCCGCACCGGCGTCGAAATGGAAGCCCTGACCGCCGTATCCGTGGCCGCGCTGACGATATACGATATGGCCAAGGCGCTCGATAAATCGATGCGGATTTCCGACATCGTGCTGGAGCAGAAGACGGGCGGAAAATCGGGAGATTATCAACGTGGTGACTGATGTCATGATCTCCGTTGAAGCGGCTCGCGCCCGCATCGCCGCCGCCTTGCTGCCGCTCACCCCCGAGACATGCACCCTGCTCGAGGCTGCCGGCCGTACCCTCGCCAGGCCGCTGATCGCCGCGCTGACCCAGCCCCCCTTCGCGGTCTCGGCGATGGATGGCTTTGCCGTGCATTCATCCGATCTCGCCACACTGCCCAAACGCCTCTCATTGCAGGGCGAATCGGCGGCCGGCCATGGTTTCGACCTGCGTCTGAAACCCGGCCATGCGATCCGCATCTCCACCGGCGCACCCTTGCCGCAGGGCGCCGACCAGGTGGTGATGCAGGAGCGCGCCATCCGCGATGGCCATCATATCACGCTCGACGACAGGCCGCGCCCGGGCGCCAATGTCCGCGAGGCCGGAATTGATTTCAACACCGGCGATATCCTGCTGCCGGCCGGAACCGTGCTGAGCCCCGACGCTGTCGCCCTCGCGGCTGGTGCCGGCTTGACCGGGCTGTCCGTGCATCGCCGTCCGCGCGTCGGCATTCTGTCGACCGGCGACGAGCTGGTCGAACCGGGCCAGGCGCTCGGTCCTCACCAGATCGTCAATTCCATCGCCTGGGGGCTGGATGGTCTGGTGCGGCAATGGGGCGGCGAGCCGGTCTATCTCGGCATCGCCCGCGACAGCCAGGCCGATCTCCGTACCAGGCTTGAGGCGAGCCATGGCCTCGATCTGGTCGTCACGATTGGCGGCGCCTCGGTCGGCGATCACGATCATTTGCGCCAGGTCTTCAACGCCATGGGCGGCAAGCTGGAATTCGGCAGGATCGCCGTCAAACCGGGCAAGCCGAGCTGGTTCGGGCGCCTTGGCGAGAGCGCATTTCTCGGCCTGCCCGGCAATCCGGTTTCGGCCCTGGTGATGGCGCGCCTGCTGCTGCGCCCGGCCCTGGCGGTGCTGTGCGGCCGGCCGGAATCGTTGCAGTTCACGACAATAATTCTGGGCGAAGACCTGCCGGCCAATGGCATGCGCGAGAATTTCGTCCGCGCCCGTATCGACCGCCAGAGCGGCCGCGTTCACCCGCTCGGCAACCAGGATTCCTCGGCCCTGTCAGCCCTTGTGAGATCTGACGCTCTGATCCGCCGCGAGATCGAGGCGCCGGCCGCCAATGCCGGCGAGACGATCGAGATCCTGCCGCTTTAGGGCCGAAGGCGGCGTCTCCCGGCTCGCCAGGCTCGGCGCCCCGCCACCCTCCTGCGCCAAGGCCATAGAGGGTCCCCCTCCCCGGTAAACCGGGGAGGAAAGCGCGCTCAGACCAGCGAAATCCCGGGCTTGCCTGCCTCAACCCGCCCGATCACCCTCGCCGCCTCATGGCCGTGCCGCACAAACAGGGCCAGCACCTCATCGACGCGCTCCGGCGCGCAGGAGACCAGCAGGCCGCCACTGGTCTGCGGATCACATAACAGGTCGCGCTCGGCATCGGGCCAATCGGCCGGCGCCGTCACGAAATCCTTCACCGAGGCCCAGACCCGCACCGAAGCACCGGTGCGCACGCCGTCCTGCGCCAGGCGCCGCGCGCCGGGGAAGACCGGGATCGCGTCGCGCTGCAGCACCGCGGCCACACCGCTGCCTTCACACACTTCGCGCAAATGCCCGAGCAGGCCGAAGCCGGTGACATCGGTGACGGCATGAATACCGTCGAGGGCGGCCAGATCGGTGCCGGGACGATTGAGCAGGGTGGTCGAGGCGATCATCTCCGCCTGATCCTCCGGCGAGAGAATGCCGCGCTTCATCGCCGCACTGTAAATCCCGATCCCCAGCGGCTTGCCGAGGACCAGCACATCGCCGGGTTTGGCGCCGGCATTGGTCAGCATGCGGTCGGGATGGACAATCCCCAGCGCCACCAGACCATAGAAGGGCTCGGCGGCGTCAATCGAATGACCGCCGGCAATCGGTGCGCCGGCGGCTTCGGCAACCGAGCGGCCGCCATTGAGAATGGTGCGGATCGTTTCCAGTGGCAGTTTGCCGACCGGCATGCCGACAATCGCCAGGCAGAAGATCGGCCGTGCGCCCATGGCATAGATGTCGGACAGCGCATTGGTCGCCGCGATGCGGCCGAAATCGAACGGGTCGTCGACAATCGGCGTGAAGAAATCCGTCGTCGCGACAATCGCCAGATCATCGCCCAGCCGGTAGACCGCCGCATCATCGCGTGTGGCCGCATCGACGATCAGTTCGGCCGGCATGGCAAAGCCTGGCGTGCGCTCGATAATCTGGTTGAGGACCGAGGGATCGAGCTTGCAGCCGCAACCGCCGCCGTGCGCCAGACTTGTCAGCAGGGGCACCATTGTGGGATCGGTCATGGGAATTCCTGGCAGAGCGGCATGACATTGCGCCATGGCCGGGGATTGATCCGGTGGAGTATACTGCGCCCATGCCCGATTACGCGATGCTCGATGACACGCAGGCCGCCAGCCTGGCCGGCTATGATCTGATCATCGACGTCCGCTCGCCCGGCGAATATGCCGAGGATCATCTGCCCGGCGCGATCAATCTTCCCGTGCTGAACAATGACGAGCGTGCCCGTATCGGCACCGTCTACAAGCAGATCTCCACCTTCGATGCCCGCCGCGAGGGTGCCGCCCTGGTGACACGTAATATCGGGCATCATCTCGAAACGGCGCTGGCCGGCCTGCCGAAGAAATCCCGCCTGCTGCTGTATTGCTGGCGCGGCGGCATGCGTTCGCGCTCGATGGCGCTGGTCTTGTCGGCTGTCGGATGGAAGATCTCCCTGCTGCGCGGCGGCTATCGCACCTGGCGCCGCGAGGTCGTGGCGCAGCTGGAGCATTCCGACGCGCCGCTGCCCTTCATCCTGATCGACGGCCAGACCGGCACCGCCAAGACCGCCATATTGCTCGAGCTTGCCGCCAAAGGCGCCCAGATCCTCGATCTCGAAGGCCTCGCCCTTCATCGCGGTTCGGCCTTCGGCGATTTCGCGGACACGCCGCAGCCCAGCCAGAAACGCTTCGAGACCCTGATCTGGCAGCGTTTGCGCGCTATGGATATGGCGCGCCCGATCTATGTCGAGGCCGAATCCAACATGGTCGGCCGCCGGCAATTGCCGGCGCGGATCTGGACCGCGATGAAAGCCGCACCGCGCATCGCGATCTCGGCCCCTGTCGCCGCACGCGCCGTGTACCTGGTCGAGGCCTATCCCGACCTGGTCTGCGACACCGCCAAACTCAATGCCTCGCTCGACCAGCTTGCCAGCCGCCACGCCAAAACGCTGATCGCAAGCTGGCGCGAACTGCATGCGGCCGGTGCCTATCGCGAACTGGCGGCGCAGCTGATCAGCGCCCATTACGACGCCGCCTATAATCGCGCCCGCGAGCATCGCGAAGACGAGCCGGTCGTGACATTGCGCAGCGAAA
>JBNMNI010000094.1:0-6112 GCA_051275375.1 Maricaulis sp.
TGGGCGAATTGCTCGCGCAGATCATCCAGGTCGAACTTGCCCTTGGCCATCTTCCTGGCCATGCGTTCGGCCTGGGCCTGGTCGATATCCTGGCTGGCTTTTTCGACCAGCGAGACGATATCGCCGCGGCCGAGAATACGGCCGGCAATGCGGCGGGCATCGAAGGCGTCCAGCCCGTCGGGCTTTTCGGAAACGCCGAGGAATTTGATCGGCAGGCCGGTGACATGGCGCATCGACAGGGCGGCGCCGCCGCGGCCATCGCCATCCATCCGGGTCAGGACCAGGCCGGTCAGCGGCAGGCGTTCATGGAATTTCTGCGCCGTGATGACGGCATCCTGGCCGGTCAGCGCATCGGCGACCAGCAGGGTTTCGTGCGGATGGGCGATATTGGCGATGGCTTTCGCCTCGGCCATCATTTCCTCGTCGATCGAGGTGCGGCCGGCGGTGTCGAGAATGACGACGTCGAAGCCCTGAAGGCGGCCGGCGCTCATGGCGCGCTTGGCAATGTCGACGGCTTTCTGGCCCGGCATGATCGGCAGGAAGGCGACATTGATCTGGGCGGCGAGCTGCTGCAATTGCTCCATCGCGGCGGGACGGCGCGTATCGAGCGAGGCGAGCAGGACTTTTTTCTTGTGCAGTTCGGTAATGCGCTTGGCGAGCTTGGCTGCTGTGGTGGTCTTGCCCGAGCCCTGCAGGCCGGCCATCAAAATGGCGATCGGCGGCTCGCCCTCAAGATAGAGGCCTTCCGGTTCACCATCGCCGCCGAGCAGCTCGACCAGTGCGTCATGGACGATCTTGATGACTTGCTGGCCCGGCGCGACGGCGCGGATGACGTCCTCGCCGACGGCGCGGTCGCGGATCTGTTTGAGGACGGATTTGACAACCGGCAGGGCGACATCGGCTTCCAGCAGGGCAACGCGAATTTCGCGCAGGGCGGCATCGACATCCTTCTCCGACAGCGCGCCGCGCCCGGTCAGGGTATCGAATATGCCACCAAGCTTGTCTGTCAGCGTATCGAACATCAGTTCGGGGTCCTGCCTGTTTGCGTCATTTCCGCGCCAAAGGCGCAAAGTATCGCGACCCCGCTGAGCGAAAACTTCGCCGGGCGGGGATCTCGCCTGCCTCCCCCGGATCCCGGATCGCGGGGTCGGATGTGCAGGTAAGACAAGCTGTAAGGCTTGCATGATGAGTGGCGGCGTTTACGCGCGGGCGGGCGCAGAGTCAAGCTGGGCGATGGGCCGGCGTGTCTAGCGCTCGGCGTTCTCCGCTGGAAAACCGCTGCTGGCGGTCAGGACCGGTGCCGGTTCCGGCGCCGCAAACAGGATTTGCGGGCGCTGGTCGCTGCTGACGGCCAGAAGGGCGCCGTAGACGGAAGCCAGCATCACGCCGATCGTCAGCCACAGCATGGCCGATTTGACGAGTGACCCGTTATGTCTGGCTGCCCTGGTCATGTCCCGCTCCGATACGGCCTCTTCTGATCGAATTCGACCCTGAGTCCGTTAATGAATCATATTGACGTCTAATTCGCTTAAAACTTGTCCGCAAAAAGGCTCAAGTTTGAAACATTGTTATTTTTGCAGAGGGTTTTCTGCGGACCTGGTCTTAATCCGCCCGCGCCAGAGCGCGCGTGACCCTTGTCACGCCTCGGTCTTTGGCTGTTTCAGACCCAGTCGCCGGGCCAGTTCGGGCCAGCGCAGCACAAACCACAGCCCGGTCCAGACATTGCCCAATACGAAGATTGGCAGGATCCAGAACAGGGCCGGCAGCCAGCGCCTTTCGGTCGCGCCGATCACCAGGGCGCTGAGGACAAATCCAAAATAAAGATCGGTCAGGGTCACGATGCCCCAGGGTTCGCCGGTCAGCCAGGCTCCGGCGGCAGCGAAGTCCCCAGCCCTGACCGCCCAGATGATCAGGGCGGTCAGGAACAGCGTTGGGACTAACAGGAGAAGGCGCGGTATTCGGGGCAAACGACTTCTCCTGCTCTGAGACGCAAAGAAGGTACGCTGCCGGTTTCAGACTGGATCACCCGCCCCGGAAAAACATGCTGATGAGACAGGCCGCTGGCGCGTCAGACCCGGGCGGGGGCCCGGAAGACGTCCTCATCAAGCTCGCCTTCCCACTTTGCCACGGCAGTCGCCACGGCCGCATCGCCGGTGACATTCACCGCCGTGCGCGCCATGTCCATGATGCGGTCAACCGGCAGGATGAAGCCGACAATGATCGCCGTGTGTTCCGGTGAAACGTCGAAGGTTTGCAGCACGATGGCGAGCAGGAAGAGCGAGGCCGAGGGAATGCCGGCGGCGCCGATCGAGACGATGGCGGCCGTGAAGGCGATCATCACGTAATTCATGAAGGTGAGGTCGTAGCCGAAGGCCTGGGCGGTGAAGAGGGCCAGAATGCCGAGATAGAGCGCGGTGCCGTCCATATTGATGGTGGCGCCGAGTGGCAGGACCGAACCGGCGACCGATTTCCTGATCCCCAGATTGTCTTCACAGGCCGCGATGGTGACCGGCAGTGTGGCCGAGGATGAGGCGGTCGAGAAGGCGACGGCGATCGGGTCGGTCAGGCCGCGGAAGAAGCGGACCAGGGGAAGGTTGAGGACGACGCGGATCAGAATGCCATAGGTGATGAGCGCATGGGTGATCAGGCCGAGATAGACGGCGACGATCAGGATCAACACGGATTGCAGCGATTCCAGCCCCTGGCTGGCGGCCGTATAGGCGACCAGGGCGAAGACGCCATAGGGCGCCACTTCCATCACATAATGGGTGATCTTGAGCACGACTTCGGAGGCCGAGTTGAACAGGTCGGCGACCGGCTTGCCGACCTTGCCGGTGGCCAGGATGCCGACGCCGAGAAAGATCGAGAAGAAGATGATCGAAAGCACATTGCCGTCGGCCAGGGCTGCGACCGGATTGGTCGGGATAATCTCAAGCAGACGGTCGGTGATCGAGGGTACATCGGTGGAGATCGGCACGGCCTCGACATTGCCGAGTTCGGCGCCGGCACCGGGCTGGAAGATGGTGCCGAAAGTCAGGCCGATAATATTCGCGAACAGGGTGGTGACCAGATAGAGGGCAATGGTCTTCAGCCCGAGCGTGCCGAGCTTGGCCGGCTTGCCCATCGCGATGATGCCCGAGACCAGGGTGGTGAAGATCAGCGGTACGATGAGCATGCGGATCAGGCTGATGAAGGCATTGCCGACCGGCTGGACCCAGGTGGCGATCCAGAGGGTTGCTTCCTCCTGGCCCATGACCTGCGATGCTGTAAGCCCGAAGGCGACGCCTGCAGCGAGAGCGATCAGCACGCGCTGCCAGAGTTTGATCCCGAACCACCAACCCATGATTTACCCTCCGCGACGCGTGCCGGTGGCTGCGTCAGTTTCCCCGTGACCGCACACTAGTGTTTGTGACGGATCGGTCAATTGTCAGAGGTATAGGGTGTCAGGGCTGTAAGGTGCCAGAGGTCTAAGGCAGGGCGTGCAGCGGCTGCGGATCAGTTGCGGTCGCGACCGAGCGTGAATTTGGAAATCACGCCATTGGCCGAAACGACAAGGCCGATACCGCCGACCAGATTGGCCAGGGCTGCGAGCTCGCCGGTCAGCAGCAATTGCCCGGCGGCCACAAGGGCGGCCGAAATTGCGACCGGGCACAGCAGGCGGCGCCAGGAGACGTCGGCAAAATGGCGGGCGCGCAGAATTGTCCGATTGGAAAACCAGGTGCGACCGCCCCGGAGCGCATGGCTCTCCGGATTTGTGCGTTTCGGCAGGTGGTCGAGCGTATGGTCAATCATGGACATAAGCTCATTATACGGAGCTTATCGGGAATTGCAAGCCCTGTGGAAAACTCACCGAAAACGTACTAACACCACACGTTTTCGGGAGTTTTCTACAGTGAGCTGAAATGTGGCGAAGGTGTTAAAAAAGCCTAAACGACGCTTTCAGCTGCAAGTACCTGGGCGACCGCATTGACGGTGGCTGCGATGCGAACGGCGCACTGGATCTCGACACTGGTCAGGCCGTGCTTGCGCAATTCGACCTCATGGCTGTCGATGCAAAGACCGCACCCATTCACCGCCGAGACGGCGAGCGACCATAATTCGAAATCAGCCTTGTCGACGCCTGGATTGGCGAGGAGATTCATCCGCAGCCGCGCCGGCAAAGTCCCGTATTCCTTGTTCTTCGACAGGTGGATGAAGCGGTAATAGACATTGTTCATCCCCATGATCGCTGCTGCCGCCTTGGCGGCTGTGGCGGCGGCCGGGTCCATCTTGCCCTCAACCTCGGCGCGGATGGCGCGCAGCGTCGTCGGCTCGCCGACGGCATAGGCGGTGGCGAGGAAGGCGCCCCATTTCTTCTGATCGTCGAGATCGGTCTCACGCGCCAGGGAGGAGAGGTTGAGTTTCAGATCCTTGGCGTATTCGGGCAGGGCATTTTTGAGGTCTTCGAGGCTCATCATGATCTCCAAAGCGACTAAGTCTTAATTGCAAGGGCGGGGTCCGAAAAACCCCGAAGCCGCCAAGAGGGGGGAGGAGGGCGGCTCCGGGGTCATGCAGGCAACGCTCCGGGGGGGAGGAGCATCGTCTGGCGTTCGGACTAGAGCGTGTCGCCGCCAACCGGGCGGTTGCACGGGCAAAGCTCATCGGTCTGCAGCGCGTCGAGGACACGCAGCGTGTCTTCCGGATTGCGGCCGACATTGAGATTGGTGACATAGACGTGCTGGATGACATTGTCGGGATCGACCACGAAAGTGGCGCGATAGGCGACGCCGGCATCGGAGCGAATGCCGAGGGAATCGATCAGCGAACCGGTCGTGTCGGCAAATTGCCACATGTCCAGCTTGTCGAGATCAGGATGCTCGCGGCGCCAGGCCAGCTTGCAGAACTCATTGTCGGACGAGCCGCCCATCAGCACGGTGTCGCGATCCTCGAATTCGCCCTTCAGCTTGGCAAAGGCGACGATTTCGGTCGGGCAGACAAAGGTGAAATCCTTGGGGTAGAAGAAGATCACTTTCCACTTGCCGGCAAAGCTCTCCTGCGTAATCGCTTCGAAGGCGGACACGCCGTTTTCTTCATGTGCATTGAAACCAGGCTTCACGCCTGTGATTTCGAAATCCGGCAGTTTTTCGCCAATACCCAGCATGTAATTCTCCAATTGATTCAGCCGGTCACTATGTCCGGCGTCTGAAAGCCCGAGCCGTATGCGCTTGACGCTGGAATAAACCCAATGGATTATCTTTTGCATAGCCATAGGTATTTTCGATATGTCCCAGCTCCCTACCCTGCGGCAGCTTCAATTCCTGCTGGCCCTGGCCGAGCATGGAAGTTTTTCGCGCGCCGCTGATTCCGTCTTCGTGACCCAGCCGACCCTGAGTGCGGCGATCAAGGAGCTGGAGGCGATCCTCGGCGTGATCCTGGTCGAGCGCGGTGCGCGTGGCGCCACACTGACCCCGGCTGGTGATGCCGTGCTGGCGCGGGCCCGGCGGGTGATGACCGAGGCAGAAGATCTGGTGATTGCCGCCCAGGCGGCGGGGGAGCCGCTATGCGGACCGTTCAAGCTCGGCGTGATCCCGACCATCGCTCCCTTCCTGTTGCCGCGCGTCCTGCCGACCGTCCGGCGGCAATTCCCCAAGCTCGAACTCTATCTGCGCGAAGACCTGACGCTGCGCCTCTATGACGCCCTGCTCGAGCGGCGGCTCGACGCAGCCCTGGTCGCCTTGCCCTTCGAGGCGCCGATGGTCGAGACCCATGTGTTGGGCGCCGATGAATTCCTGTTCTGCTGCGAGCCTTCCCACGCCCTGGCCAGGAAGCCGGCGCTGAGATCATCGGACCTCGCGGGCGAACCGCTTCTTCTGCTTGAGGACGGGCATTGCCTGCGCGACCATGCGCTGGCCGCCTGTGCGGCGGGCGCGGTGCGCTCGGATTTTGCTGCCACCAGCCTGCATACCCTGGTCCAGATGGTCAAAGCCGGCCTGGGGGCGACGCTCCTGCCGCGCATGGCGGTCGAGGCTGGCCTGGTGGACCGGTTGGGGCTGGAGGTGCGGCCCTTCGATCCGCCCGTGGTCGGGCGCGAGATCGGCATTGCCTGGCGCCGGGGCTCGGCACGGGCCGACGA
>JBNMNI010000095.1:0-6085 GCA_051275375.1 Maricaulis sp.
CACCCACTCCCCAGTGTTGTTTGTTATGGCTCGGCTGGTCGGGCCGGCCTCAGAATTCCTCGGCGGTCAGTGCCATCATCGCATCGGCGCCGGTCTTGACCTTGGCCAGATGCATGGCGCCTTCCGGCAGCCAGCGCTCGATGAAATAGGCACCGGTTTTCAGCTTGCTGGCATAGATCGGATCGCTGTCACCGGCGGCGATCTTCGCGCTCGCGGCCTTCGCCATCAGCGCCCACATATAGGTCAGGCTGGTCAGGCCGAAGAGCTGCAGATAATCGTGCGAGGCGGCACCGGCATTGTCGAAATTCTTCAGACCATTCTCGACCAGCCAATTGGTGGCTTCCTCGAGCTTGGCCTTGCAATCGGCAACGGCGGCGAGATAGGGCTTCATCGTCTCGTCGCCGCCGGCGGCGACGAAAGCGTCGAGTTCGCCGAAGAAGCTCATGATCGGACGCATGCCATTCATCGCCAGCTTGCGGCCGACCAGATCGAGCGCCTGGATACCATTGGTGCCTTCATAGATCAGGGTGATACGGGCATCGCGCAGCAATTGCGAGGCGCCCCACTCCTCGGTGAAGCCGGATCCGCCATGGATCTGCAGCCCGTTGGAGACCATGTCGAAGCCCTTGCCGGTGAGATAGCCCTTCACCACCGGGGTGAGCAGGGCCATGTAGTCGCCGGCCTTCTCGCGTACTTTGGGATCAGAGGCTTTTTCCTCGAGATCGCCCTGCAACGCGGTCCAGAGCGCGAAACAGCGTGCGCCTTCGACGAAGCTCTTCTGGTCCATCAGCATGCGTCGGACATCGGGATGCACGATGATCGGATCGGCCGGACCATCGGGATTTTTCGGCCCGGTCAGGGAGCGGCCCTGCAGGCGGTCTTTCGCGAAGCCGAGCGATTGCTGATAGGCGGCTTCAGCCAGGGCATAGCCCTGCAGGCCAACGCCAAGGCGGGCTTCATTCATCATGATAAACATGATTTTGAGGCCCTTGTTTTCTTCGCCAACCAGCCAGCCGGTCGCCTCGTCATAATCCATCACGCAGGTGGCATTGCCGTGAATGCCCATTTTCTCTTCCAGCCCGCCGCATTTCAGCGTGTTGCGGGCGCCCGGATTGCCGTCCGCATCGGGCAGGAATTTGGGGACCACGAAGAGGGAGATGCCCTTGACGCCGTCCGGCGCGCCTTCGATGCGGGCGATGACGAGGTGGATGATATTTTCCGCCATGTCGTGCTCGCCGGAGGAAATCCAGATCTTCTGGCCGGTAATCTTGTAGGAGCCATCGGCCTGCGGCACGGCCTTGGTGCGCAACATGCCCAGATCGGTGCCGCAATGCGGCTCGGTCAGATTCATGGTGCCGCCCCACTGGCAGGCAATCATCTTGGGCAGATAGAGGCGTTTCTGCTCGTCGCTGCCGCCGGTGTGCAAGGCTGCGGCCGCACCCAGGGTGAGGCCGGGATACATGCCAAACGCCATATTGGCGGCCGAGACCATTTCATTGAATGCCAGATTGAGCACATGCGGCAGGCCCTGACCGCCATATTCCGGATCGCCGGAGAGTGCCGTCCAGCCGCCTTCGGACATTTGTTTGAACGCGTCCTTGAAGCCGGCCGGGGTTTTGACATTGCCGTCCATATCGCGGACGCAGCCTTCGACATCACCGATATGCGAGAGCGGCGCGAGCACGCCCTCACAGAATTTCGCGCCTTCCTCGAGGATGGCATCGACCGTGTCGGCATCGGCATCGGCAAAGCCGGGCAGATCGCCATACTGGGCAATATTCAGCACATCATGGAGCACGAAACGCTGGTCACGAACCGGGGCGCGATAAGGGGTTGTCATGGTGAGGTCTCCAAATGGCGTAAAAGGGGTCAGAAGGTCTGGATCAAAAGGCTGGCGGCAGGTCGGGCTATTCCACGTTCAGGCTTGACCAGGGGTCAAGCCGGGCCGCGGCGAGCGCCTCGAAGGCACGGGCACGGCGGCGCACTTCATCAGACGGCTCGCGGTCGGCGAGGCGGTCGCGCATCCAGTCGAGCCCGGCCTGCAGTTCGGCGATGGCATGGTCGACATCCTCGCGCTGCTGTTTGAGCACGGCGACGCGCGCCTCGAAGCGTTCGATCGCCGGCTCAAGCCGTTCGCGGCCGCCACGATAGATCGGCTCAAGATCGAGGATTTCCTTGATTTCGTCGAGGGCGAATCCGACGCGCTTGCCGCGCAGGATCAGTTCGATCCGGGCATGGTCGATGGCGGAATAGATACGGCTGGCACCGCGCCGGACCGGATGGATCATGCCCTTCTGCTCGTAAAAGCGCAGCGTGCGGGGCGTGACGTCAAATTCCTGCGCGAGTTCGCGGATGGTGAATTCGGAATCAGGTGCGACCGGATTAATCATGCCGCTTTATGCTCATATGTTGACGCGAACGTCAACGTCATTTTCCAAATTCGACACCAGACGCAGGTGTTTTTGCCGTCCCCCCTTCCATCCGGCGGCGTCACACGGCAATGTTGCAGCATGATCCGATTGACCCGCGTTTTCCTGCTTGCCCTCGCCGCCATTGCGGTATCGCCCCTCCCTGCGCTGGCCTATGTCCAGCCGCCGGCCGATGATCCGTTTTCCGTCGTGCGGACCCGGCCCGACGCCGTCACTGAAACCCCGCTCTACACGCCGTCCGGCGCCTTCCTGGCGCGCGATGGCTATCTGGCGGCGCGCGGCCAGCATGATGAGCGCATCCTGCGTACGCGCTGGCGCATTGAACGCTTTGACCTCGATGGCGCATCGCAATCGGGTCGCACCAGTGAAGTGGTGATCGGCGATGGCTATGTCACCGAAGTGACCGATCCGGGCGCCGCCGTGATCGATTTCGACCAGGACCGCATCCTGACACGCGCCGCGACCGAGACCGGCCCGGTCATGCGCAACCGGCCCGTGGTCGGCCATGTCCATCTGCAAATGGATACTTTCACCTTCTATACCCATGGCGGCGAACTCGCCGAAGTCACCGGGCCGGATGGCAGCCATTTCGAGCGCTTCTGGATCGAGGCAGCGATGGGCGTACGGCTTGCCGACGTGCCGATGCAGGTGATGACAACAGAGCATGGCGATCGGGAGATCCGCCGCAATGCCGACGGCGCCGTCATTCTCGGTATCAGCCCGGGCGATGTCGGCACGGCGGCCGATGCCGACCTGTTCCGCCGCTGGCTGCGGCATACCGCGCCGATCCACCCCGACGCCCTCAATGTGATGGCGGGGCTCGACGGCATCCCCGAGCGCTTCTCCTTCATCGTGTTCAGCCCGAGCAGTCCGGACGGACGCCGCGAGGTCTGGACCCGGATCAGCGCCGGCGAGAGCACGGCCGCCTTCCCCTGGCCGGAGAGCCTTCCCGCTGCCACCGCCGCAGAATATGATTGGTCCGACCCGCTATTTTCGCCGCTGGTACAGGCCGGCTTTGACGCCGCTGCTGCGCCCGGCGCGAGCCCGGACGAACAGGCCTTCCTCGATGCGGCGCTGGCATTGCAGACTGGCGGCGACCGGGCGGGAGCCCTGCTGGTCCTGTATCAGGCCTCCCACCATCTGGGCGCCTGCCCGGCCCGGTCGGCCGATCCCCTGTGCACCCGCACCTCGCAGCTGGTCGCCGCCGGCCTCGGCGATGCCCAGTTCGAACAATTGATGGCGACGCTGTCGGCACTGCAGAGCGACCGGGTGGCGGCGCTCGAGGGCCTGCGCCCCTATCTCGACCGCACCGACCTGGCCGGCGCCGCCGCCAGGCTCCTCGCCGCCCAGACCCTGGCGACGCTGCGCACCATCGATGCCGGGATTGCCCCCGATCTCGACCCGCTGGCCCTGTTCGCCCGCAGTGCCGAGGCTGACCCCTATTGCGCGCTGACCTATTGGCATGCCGGCCGGTTTGCAGCCAGCCAGGCCGATGTCGAGTCGGCCTGGATGCTGTTCGATCTGGCCACCAGCCTTCCGACCGCCGCGACGACCTTGCCGGTGCGGGAAGCGGCGGTGATGAACGCGCAATTGCGGGAGATCGCGCCCAATTTTTTCGGACCGCCACCGCCAGACCCTGAAAGCGAGCCGGCTTCAGGCATGGACTGACGCATTCTGTCCACAGGTTTTACGGCGCGTTAACCGAGTCGGAGCCTTGTTCAGACTCAGGATTTGGGCGTTTTGGCGCCGAATTCCAGGATTGGGTGTGGAAACACTACATATAGCGTCCCCAGCCTTGGTTTACACAATATTAACCGCCCGATAGCGTGAAGCGGGGCAATAAGGTGAGCGATTCGCATGTCGTCTGGAGGTCCTTGGAGCGTTAAGGGTATCGACGCACGCGCTCGGGCGCGCGCCAAGACAGCGGCGCGCCACGACGGGGTCACCTTGGGCGAATGGCTCAACCGGGTGATTCTCGATGATTCTGACCCGGCCAATACGAGCTGGGATGACGCGCTGGAGGGCTTTCCCGGCTTTGGCGGCGGCGCCCCTGTGGAAGCGGGCGAGGATCGCCTGCTGCGCGCCATGGTCAACCGGCTTACCGAACGCATCGAAGCGGCCGAACACCAGTCCTCGCAAACCCTTGGCAGTCTCGACAAGGCGATCAACCAGCTGGTCGACAAGGTCGGCCGCAGCTCTGAGCGCCAGTCGGAACAGCTCGACGAGGCCCGCGAGGATCTGGTCCGTGTCCGCCAGGGCCAGGATGATCTCGCCAGCCGCATCGCCCAGATCGAATCCGGCCAGACCCCGGGCGGACCGGAAACCGGCAAGGCGATCGAAACCACGATCATGAAGCTGGCCCGCCGGCTCTATGAGCATGAGAATGATATCGCGGCCCGGCTGCATGACACCGGCCAGCAGGTCAAGGAGCAGGGCGAAGCCGCGCGCAAGGCCGCCGAGGCCCTGGCGCTGAAGATGGAGCGGGCCGAACACCGTGCCGCAGACGTCGCCGACCAGGCCAAGCGCCGCGATGAACGCTCGGGCGAGGTCCTCAACGGGCTGCACCGCGCCACCGACAGCCTGCGCCTGCGGGTCGAGGGCGCCGAACGCCTGACCAATGACGCCGCCCGCACACTCGACACCACGGTCGCCCGCATGGAAGATCGGCTCAAAATGCTCGAAACGCGCAATTCCGGCGATAATGTCGAGCTGGAACGCCGCTTCGACCGCCTGTCCAGCGAGGTCGCCAGCATTATTGCCGAGACCCGCTCCCAGGTCGCAACCGCGCTGACCAATGTCGCCGCCGAGCCGCGCGTTGACCGTCTCGAATCCGCCCTCACCCAGGCGCTCGGCCGCATTGACGCCGCCGAACGCCGCCAGGGCGACGGCATGCACAAGCTGGGCAATGAACTGACCAAGCTGGCCGGCGCCATCGAGCGCCGCCTGACCGAGAGCGAACGGCGCACCCAGGACACGCTGCGCGATGCCCGCGCGGAACAGAATATCGACCGCCGCCTCGACGAGGTCCGCCAGGAAGGCAAGGACTCGCTGCGCCGGATGGGCGATGAAGTCACGCGCATGGGCAAGGCGCTGGCCGACCGCATCGCGACCTCGGAGGAAAGATCCTCATCGGTCGTGGCTGCGGCGACCGATCGCATGGCCGAAGTGATCGCCCGGCTCGACGAACGCAAGGCGGCCTCCGACGAGGCGCTTGCCGATCGCATGCGCCAGTCCGAAGAACGCACAGCCCAGCGGATCGAGGACGCCATGACCGGCGTACATGACCGCCTCGCCTCGGCGCGCGTCGATACCGAGGAAGTGCTCTCGCCGGTCCAGCGCGCCATGTCGGCTCTCGCCGACCGGCTCGAGGCGATCGAAGCGCGCAAGATCGAGGAAGAGACGCGCAAGGCCGAAGCGGAAGAGGCGCGCAAGGCCGAGGAAGAGGCCGAGCCTGAAATCGAGGCGCCCGTCGCAGAGCCGGCACCCGAGCCGATCGATTTCGACACGCCGCTGGCACCGCCGCCGCAGGCGGAAACGCCGCGCAGTCTTTATGCGCCCGACGAGCCGGATCCGTTTCTCACCCCCGAGCCGGAGCCCTGGATGCCGGCACCGGTTCAGCCCCTGGCCGCACCGGTTCTGCGGACGCGCGAGCCTGC
>JBNMNI010000096.1:0-5993 GCA_051275375.1 Maricaulis sp.
CCGTCCTGGGCGATGACGCGGTCGCCCTGCACTTCGGCGACGCCGCCGGTGACCTGGACATTGGGTTGGGCCAGGGCGCGATACCAGGTGTTGGATTGCAGGATGCGCTTGCAGCCAATGGCGTAGTCGGGCGTGAGGCGCTGGCGCAGGGCCGCGTCCTTGACGCCGCGATGGATGTTTTTCTGAGCTTTTGCCTGCAGCTTGGCGCGCGCCCCGGGCCGGTTGAGGCTGGAATTGAGCCGTTCGAAATAGAGGTAGAGCAGCTGGCGCAGCAGGGCTTGCAGGACAGGGAAGCGCGCAAAGCGGCGCTGCCATTTTTCCGGGATGGCGGCGTCCATCTTCGGCAAGACCCAGGGCGGCGTGCGCTGGAACAGGGTCAGCGCGGCGACATCAGGCTGGATGGCGGGCAGGAATTGAATCGCCGAGGCGCCGCTGCCGATGACGGCAACGCGCTTGCCGGCAAGGTCCTGGCTGTGATCCCAGCGCGCCGAATGGAAGCTTTGCCCGGTGAAGCTCTCGATGCCCTTGATGCGGGGCGTGACCGGTTTGTGCATCGGGCCGCAGGCGAAGATGACGAAACGGGCGGTGAAGGCGCCGGCACGGGTGTCGAGGCGCCAGAGCCCGGCGTTTTCATCCCAGGCGGCGCCGAGCAATTCATGGTTCAGCCGCACGCGCGGCATGATGCCGAAACGCGTCGCGACGGCGTGGGTATAATCCCTGATCTCTGCCTGGCGGGCGAAGAAATGGCTCCAGCGCGGATTGGGCGCAAAGGAGTAGGAATACAGCGCCGAGGGCACGTCACAGGCACAGTCCGGATAGGCGTTATCGCGCCAGACACCGCCGATTTCGGCTGCTTTTTCCAGCACGATGAATGCCATGCCGGCCTGGTGCAGCTTGATCGCCGCGCCGATGCCGGCAAAGCCGGCCCCCACCACGATGATCTCGTGATGGCTGGCCGGTGCCGGCTCGTCGAGCGCGGCCCTGCTTTCGGTCATTGCGGGCATCGCGGCTCCCCCCGGACCCTGTCACCGGGCAGATTTGCCCCTGTGCGTGAGGGGTATAGCAGGCCGGCGGCAAGAGGGGCGAGCTAATTTCCGGCGGCGTCGCTGCGGGCCTTGCGGATCGAGGGCCAGATCCAGACGGCGGCGGCACCATTGGCGAAGATGAAGCCGATGGCGGTCCATTTCGAGGCGGCATCGCCCCACAGGGAATCGACCAGGAAGATGAGATAGACCCAGGCCAGGGCGTGCAGCACCAGGAAGAGCGCGCGGCGCTGGGCCTGCGTGCCCGGCGGCGTGTCACCCGCCTCGCCTGCGACCGGCTCGACGACCGGGCTGAGGATGAGCCCTGCGGCATTGAGGGCGACGAAGGCAAAGCCGGCCAGGCCGACAAGGCTGGTGTAAAGCAGGCCCTGGCCGGCCGGGGCGGCCAGGCCGGCGATGATGACGCCGGCACCGGTCAGCACGAAGCACCAGCCCGCACGGCGCTCGGTTGCCGCCGCCCGCCCGGGATCGCGTCGCCTGGCCGTGGCCGGCAGGACCAGCTTGGGCAGGGAATTGCCCGCCACCATCAACAGCGCGCCAAAGGCGAAACTGATCAGGGTGCGCGCGAGGCCGGGATCGAGAAAGCCGAATTCCTTGCCCGCAGCGCAGACCAGCACGGTGAGGATGACCAGGGTGGTGAAAATGCCGGTGAGGCCAAGGCGGCCGCCGGAACGGGGATGGGTATCGCTCATGGCGCGATGTCCTTTTTGCTTGGGGGCGGCGTTTCGGAGGCCGGCATGGGCGCCAGCTCCCAGCCGAAAGTGCGGGCAAAGCCCAGCAGGGCCTCTTCCAGCACAGAGAGGCGCAATTGATAGATGACGGATTTGCCCTGTTTCTCCGAGGCGACCAGTCCCGCCTCGCGCAAGACAGCGAAATGGGCCGACATGGTCGGGGCGGAGACCTGGAATTCGGCCGCCAGCGCACCGGCACTCATCGGTCCGGCCTTGAGCAGTTCAAGCACGCGGCGGCGGGTCGGATCGGAGAGGGCTTTGAAGGCAGTGTTCATGCTGCGATGTTTAGCTAATCATCTAAATGATGTCAAGGCCGGTAGCGGGCCAGCCTCACAGCAAGGCGGCGGACTATTCGGCCGTCAGCGTCTCGATGGTGAGATTGTCATTGGTGTAGATGCAGATCTCGGCCGCGATCGCCATTGCCTTGCGGACGATCAGCTGCGGGTCGGCTTCATACTCGAACAGGGCGCGCGCAGCCGAGGCGGCGTAATTGCCGCCGGAGCCGACAGCGACAACGCCGTGTTCCGGCTCCAGCACATCGCCGGCGCCGGTCAGCAGGAAGGTGGCGCTGGTATCGGCGACGATCAGCATGGCGTCGAGCTTGCGCAGATAGCGGTCAGTGCGCCAGTCCTTGGCCAGTTCGACGCAGGCGCGGGCAAGCTGGGAGGGATATTGCTCCAGCTTGGCCTCGAGGCGTTCAAACAGGGCGAAGGCATCGGCGGTGGAGCCGGCGAAACCGGCCACGACCTTGCCATCGGCGAGGCGGCGGACCTTCTTGGCATTGCCCTTCATCACGGTCGGGCCGAAGGAGACCTGGCCATCACCGGCAATCACCACGGTCTTGTCCTTGCGCACGGCGAGGATGGTCGTGCCGCGCCATTGGGTCGCGTCGGTCGATGAGGGGGCGGACATGGCGGTCTCCGGGACTGGAGCATTTTCAGCAAAAGTGGGAACCGGTTTTGCGGTTCGAAAATGCGAAAATACAAGAAACCAGAGCATCCATATTGGGCGCAAGCTCAATCCGGGTGCTCGGGCAGAGACACAGATGTGGCCGTAGCGGCGGCCGCGATCAAGCCCTCAGACCATGCTGCAGCCCAGCGCGGGGCCCGCCCTGGACTCTGGCCGGAACTCTGGCCGGAAGTCTGGCCGGTCTATTCGGCGACGGCGCGGGCGGCGGAACCGCCCTGGGCGTAATCAACGAAATCGCTGGCCGGCATCGGTCGGGCAAACAGGAAGCCCTGGGCCAGGGTCGCCCCCTCGGCGCGCAGCATTTCGAACTGTTCGCGGGTCTCGACGCCTTCGGCGACGGTTTCCAGCTTCAGCGCCTTGGCCATCGCCAGAATCGTCTCGACGACGATGCGGGCATGGGGATCTGTGGTCATGTCGCGCACAAAGCTCTGATCGATCTTGAACACGTCGAACGGCATGCGGGTGAGATAGGAGAGCGAGGAATGGCCGGTGCCGAAATCATCAATGGCGAAATTGACGCCGCGATCACGCAGCGGTTGCACCTGGACAATGGCCCGTTCGGGATTTTCCATCGCAATGGATTCGGTCAGTTCCAGCTCGAGCAGATGCGGTGGCAGATTGGCCAGCTCCAGCGCGTGCAGCACGGATTCGGCAAAGCCTTCGCGCTCGAACTGCATCGCCGAAACATTGACGGCAACAGGGATCTCTATCCCCAGCGTGCGCCAGCGGGCAGCCTCGATACAGGCGGCGCGCAGCACCCAGTCACCGATCTCGCCGATCAGGCCGCATTCCTCGGCCGCCTCGATAAAGGCGCCAGGCGATAACAGGCCTGCGGTCGGGTGCTGCCAGCGCACCAGCGCTTCGGCCCCGGCAACACTGCCATCGCGCATGTCGATCTTGGGCTGGTAGAAGACCACCAGCTGGTCCTGCAGCACGGCGTCGCGCAGCTCGTTTTCCAGCACCAGGCGCTCGAAGGCCGACTGGTTCATCGCCGGCTCGAAGAAGCGCGCCGCAGAACCGCCATCGCGTTTGGCATGGGCCATGGCCAGGTCGGCATGGCGCATCAGGGTTTCCGGATCGGCGCCGTCCTGCGGGAAGACCGCGATCCCGATCGAGACGCCGAGGAAGACCTGATGACCGGAAATCTCGAAGGGCAGGCGGATGGCGTCAACCAGACGATTGGCGACCCGCGCCGCTTCGGCGGCATCGTCGACCTTTGGCAGAAGGACAGTGAATTCATCGCCGCCGAGACGGGCCACCAGGCTGGCCTCGCAATCCCTTGCTGCCGCCAGGTCGCAGCCGCGGGTCACTTCGGACAGGCGCCGGGCGACCATTTCCAGCATGCGGTCGCCTTCGCCGATGCCGAGACTGTCATTGACGCGCTTGAAACGATCGAGATCGAGGAAGAGCACGGCACCATTCTCGCCATCCTCGAGCGCCTTGCGGGCCACCCGTTCGGTCTCCTTGCGGAAGCGTTCGCGATTGGGCAATTCGGTGACCAGATCGACATAGGCCAGGCGGTGGATGCGCTTGAGATTGCCGTCGAGGCGCGCAAACATGCGGTTGAAGGCATTGGCCAGAACTTCCAGCTCATCGCCGGTCTTGACGTCGATGCGCATGTCGAGGGTTTTCGATGAGGCCAGGCGCGCTGCATCGGTCAGGGTCTGGACCGGCTTGAGGGCGCGGCCAACGATCAGCGCGGCCAGGGGCAGGAAAATCCCCAGGGCAAACAGGGCGATCAGGGTCTGGCGCCGCAGGGCTGCATTGCGCGAGCGGATCAGCTCGGTCAGTTCCTGACTGGCATAGACAACGCCGACCAGGCGGCGCGATTCGGTATAGACGGGCACGGCCACGTCCAGCGTTGTGGCGCTCAGCGCGCCGCGGCGGTCGCCGGCGCCCAGTGCCATGACGGCAAGGTCGGACTGAACGAGACGTTCCGGCGCCTCGCCTTCGGGATAGGCGCTGCCGAGCACTTCGCGGCGATTATTGATGACATAGACTTCAGACAGGTCGAGCGAGGCCAGCATTTCGGTGAGATAGCGCTGGACGAATTCGACATCATTGTTCGCAACAGCGCTCGCGAGACGATCCGTGGTGGCCTGAAGCCTCGCAATCGAACTCTGGGCCAGAAGATTTCGGGTCTCGCGCTGGGCTGCGATGTTCTCCAGCGTCATCAACATCAAAGTGGTCGCAAAAATCAGCATGCCGGTGAGAAGTGTGAACTTCATCACCAGAGATCGCATGACTCGCGATATCGCCTTGCGGATGGGTGCCATGTCTGCCCCTGATCACGACCCTTTCAGGCCGCGCCTACACCATAAAAATCCCGGCATGACCTGGAGTCAGCCTGTTCTCACGGTGCAGAATGGGGGCAACCACTTGAATTGTGGTTAAAACGCCGGAGTTTTTTCATTAAGATTTAAATCGAATTTGCGGGCAGGCCTTATTCAAAAGGGATTCCGGCCTGCTCAGAAAGCGATCTGAGGCTGCATTCCGGTCTCGCACCGAAGTGAGAAATGACTTCTGCGGCACAAATCGCACCCATTCGGCCCGATTCCGCCAGGCTGCGGCCCTGGGCCAGACCGAGCAGAAATCCGGAGGCAAACAGATCGCCCGCGCCTGTGGTGTCTACCAATCCGGCGATCGGCTCGGCCGCGACGGTGACAGTTTCCTCGTCACGCAACAGGACGGCACCCTTATCACCGCGGGTGATGGCGACGACGGCGACATCGCGACGGCACATTTCGATCGCGGTGTTGAAATCTTCGGTTTCATAAAGCGTCGTGATCTCGGCCTCATTGGCGAGCAATATGTCGATATGATGGGCGACGAGATGGCGGAAGGCGGCGCGGTGACGGGCAACGCAAAACGTGTCCGACAGGGTCAGTGCGGTCTTGCGGCCGGCGGCTGCGGCCAGCTCGGCGGCACGGACATAGGCGCGCTTGGCTTCTTCGCGATCAAACAGATAGCCTTCCAGATAGACAATGCTCGAGGCCCGCAGCGCATCGGCACCGGCCTCGACATCGTCCTCGGTCACCAGGGCTGCGGCGCCCAGAAAGGTCGACATGGAACGGCCGGCATCGGGGGTGACATTGATCAGGCAGCGCCCGGTCGCCGGGCCGCCCGTCAGCGGGGTGGAGGCAAACTCCACGCCGATGGCCCGGATATCATGGCTGAAGATCTCGCCAAGCTGGTCGTCAGCGACCTTGCCGATATAGGCGGCGCGTCCACCCAGAGAGGCGATGCCGGC
>JBNMNI010000097.1:0-5982 GCA_051275375.1 Maricaulis sp.
GCAGAGCAGGAGCTGCGGATCGAGCAGCTGCGCACTGAAGGCCTGGAGCAAGCCCTGCAACTGACCAATGCCCGGGCCCGTCAGAGACTGATCGGCGTCAGCGCCCTTCTGGTGCTGTCCCTGTTCATTCTTCTGCTGATCCAGATGCGCCACCGGGCCTCGAAAGATCGTCAACGGGTGCTTGAGAAGGCACTCTACGAAGACGTCGACACCGGTCTGCCCTCGCGAGCCGCAGCAAAGCGGGCAATCGTGAAACTGGCCCGCAAGCTGGAGCAGCCGGTGACTTTGATCGCGCTCCAGATCGAACGCTACAAACGTCTGGAGAACGCGCTCGGTTTCTCCAGATCCGCACAATTGAAAACAGCGGTCGTCGAGCGAGTTGCGACCAGTATCGAGGCCGAATTCGTGGCCCTGCTCGCACCGGACATTATCGGCATCGTCCTGCCGCTGGCCGACGCCGACGCCGCCTTGCTGCAGGCCGAGCGGATACGTCATTGCTTTGCCACCCCGGTCGCTCTGGACGGCGTGGAAATCGATGTCGCAGTAACCGCTGGCCTGTACACCGGACAGGATGGCGAGGCCTGCGTCAAGAATGCGATGATCGCGCTCGACCAGGCCAAGGATGCCAACAGGACCACCGCAACCTTCGACGCCGCCCGCTTCATGGATTCCGAGGAAAACCTGACGCTGATGAGCCGCATGCTCGCCGCGACGCGCAATGGTGACATGTCGATGCAGTATCAGCCCAAACTCCACCTGGCGTCGGGCTCCTACCTCGCCGCAGAAGCGCTGTGCCGCTGGAATGATGGCGAGCATGGCATGAGATCACCGGATATTTTCATTCCATTGGCCGAAGAGACCGGGCGTATTCGCGATTTCACGCATTGGTCGCTGGAGCAGGTCGTGCGCGACCAGCAGGTCCTGATGGCTGCCGGTCATGATATCAGCCTGGCCGTGAATATCTCCGGCGCGCTGATTTCAGATCCGGAATTTGCCGAACTGGCTCTGCGCATCGCCCTGCAGGCGCCGGGCCGGATTTCGTTTGAGATCACCGAAACCGCCGCGATGCAAAATCCCGAGCGGGCCATGGCAAATCTGGAAAAATGGGCCGCTGCCGGCATCAAGCTCGCGATCGATGATTACGGTTCGGGCCTGTCATCACTGGCCTATCTCAAGACGCTGCCAAGTCATGAGCTCAAGCTCGACCGCGCCTTCATCACCAATATGGCCTCGTCACAACGTGACCGCATGCTGGTGAAATCCACATCGGATCTCGCTCATGGCCTGGGTCTCGAGATGACGGCCGAGGGCGTGGAGACATTCGAGTCCCTTGCTCTGCTCAAGCTGATCGGCTGCGACTGGGCCCAGGGCTATGCCCTGTCCAAGGCCATAACCGTGGATGCTCTGATCGAATTCCTCGACGCCAACGCGCAGACCGCCGGCCTGCCCCTTGGTGGCGAAATGACCAAAGGCAAGGCGCTCTAGCCATCGCCTTCATTGCACTGCGGGGAAAATGGTACCGCCTGACCGAATTGAACGGTCGACCTCTAGATCCACATTCTAGCGCTCTAACCAACTGAGCTAAGGCGGCACCGGGCACGCTCCTGTTGGACAGGGCGTGAGGCGCGGGAAACTAGCGCCACCATCGTGCGGTGGCAACCATGCAATCAGGCCATTTGCAGGCCGGCTTCATCCCGCTTCAAACATAGCCGCGCGCGGACATGTGCGCCCGCATGGCCTCGATCCGGTGTTCGTCGGACGGGTGGGTCGAGGCGAACTCCAGCTGGCCACCGGAATGGGTGGTCGACATGGCGATCCAGAAGTCGATGGCCTGGCGCGGATCATAGCCGGCGGCGACCATGTAATCGATGCCGATCCGGTCGGCCTCGAACTCGTGCTGGCGCGAATAGGGCAGGATAATGCCCAGGCTGACACCCATGCCGAGCGCGGCGCCGAGCTGGTCGCTATAGGCGATATCGGCATTGCTGTTCAGGGCGCTGGTTACAAGGCTCAGGCCGATTTGCGTTGCCATTTCCTGGCTCGCCCGTTCGGCGGAGTGGCGGCCGGCGACATGGGCAATCTCATGCCCCATCACCGTCGCGATATGATCATCGCTCTGCATCAAATCGAGAATACCTTTGTAAAACCCGACCTTGCCATTGGGCAACACCCAGGCGTTGACGGTATCGCTGTCGAAGACGACGAATTCCCAGTCCAGATTGGGCAGACCGGCCACATTGACGATGCGGCGGCCGACGCGTTCCAGCCGGCGCGTATAGGCCGGATCGCGCGAAACGCGCTCGCGCTGCAGGCTTTCGGCCCAGGCCTGGGCCGATAATTGCGCCAGCTGGGCATCAGAGACCAGCATCAGCTGGCTGCGCCCGAGGGCGGCATTTTCGGCGCACCCGGCGATGAATGGCAACATTGTGCCAGCCGCCAGGCCGATCAGAATCTCGCGGCGGCGGATCAGTTCCGTTGATTTTCCCTTGCTCACCCCAAACTCTCCCTTCGGTTTTCCCTCGATTAACCGTAAGACTATCCCAGCGCTGTGCCATCGTCTCGCCCGAAATCGGGTTGAGAGCCGATCGGCCGGCATCTGCAAGAAACCGGTCCGGAGTTCCCCGTCATGACACGCCTGCTACAATTCATCTTCGTCCTGATCGTGATCGTCATCGGTGCGGCGATCATCATCCCCTTTGCGGTCCCGTCTTCCTTCTATCGCGAACGCGTGCAGATCGCCGCCAGCGAGGCGCTGCATCGCGAGATCGCGCTGGACGGTGAGCTCGAACTGCGCCTGCTGCCGCGCATCGAGATCCGGGCCGGCAATGTCTCGATCGCCAATGCCGAGGGCTTTGGCGAGGCGCCCTTCGCCGAGATGGGCGAGATGCGGGTGGCGGTGAAACTGCGGCCCCTGCTGTCGCGCCGGATCGAGATTGCGGAATTCGTGCTGGTCGACCCGGTTATCCGGCTTGAGCAGCGCGGTTCGCGCAATAACTGGACCCTGGCCGAAGCCGGGCAGACCCCGCCGCCGCCGCCGGCGACCGGGGGCGGGTTTCGCCGTCCCGGCGCCCTGCCGCTGGAGGCCAGCCTGGGCGATGTCCGGATCGAGAATGGCACGATCAGCTATTCCGACGGCAGCGAAAGCCATGACATTACCGGTCTCGATCTCGCAATCGGCCTGCCCTCGCTGGACGGTCCCCTGCAGCTGGACGGCGCGCTGAATGCCGATGGAGAGCGTTTGAGCTTCACCGCGCGCATCGCCTCACTGCGCGGTTTCTTCGAGGGCCGCGAGACCGGCTTCCTGCTTGATCTTGGCGGCAATCTGGTGACGGCGCATTTCGACGGGAAATTCCTTGAATCAAGCGAGCTTGCCCTTGATGGCGCCTTCAACACGACCGTGGCTTCGATCCGCAATCTGGCCGCCTTTGGCGGTGTCGACATGCCGGCGGGCAATGGCCTGCGCCGTTTCAGCACATCCGGCCGGCTCGGCGGCGACCCCACCCATATTGCCCTGACGGCGGATGCGATCCAGCTGGACGATATCACCGGTTCAGGCACGCTGAATGTGAATCTCGAAACCGCCAAGCCCCGGCTCGACGGCACGCTGTCGCTGGCGGCGCTCGATATCACGCCCTATCTGCCCGAGCACGAGGAAGACGCCAATCCGGCCGCCACCGGGATTGCGCCGTGGAGCGATGAGGCGATCGATCTGGCCGGTTTCGGTCTGGTCGATGCCGATCTCAGGCTCAGCGTCGACACGCTGAAATTCCGCGAGATCGAAGTCAGCAACACCCGTTTGCGGCTGCGGGTCATCAATAGCCGGCTGGAAGCCAATCTGACGCAAATCGCGCTGTATGAGGGGCAAGGCACGGCCGATATCATCGTCAATGGCCGTACGCGCACGCCGAGCTATTCGCTGCGCGCCGACCTGACCGGTCTCGACGCCCAGCCCTTCCTGCAGGCGGCGGCGGGCTTTGAACGGCTGAGCGGCACCGGCAGCCTGGAGCTGGCCTTCACCGGATCGGGGCAGAGCCAGGCGGCGATCATGCAGAGCCTGGCCGGCAATGGCCAGTTCAGCTTTGCCGATGGCGCGATCACCGGCATCAACATCGCCCAGACCATCCGCAATGTCTCCAGCTTCGTGTCTGGCAATGGCAATGCCGCCGCCAGCGATGCGACGACGCCCGCGGCGACCGGCGAGAATGCGCAGACCGACTTCACCGCCCTCACCGGCACATTCAACGCGACCGCGGGGCGCATCACCAATCAGGATCTGCTGATGCTCAGCCCGCTTTTGCGGGTCAGCGGCGCGGGCTGGGTCAATCTGCCCGACCAGACCCTCGATTACCGGCTGCAACCGCGTGCCGTGGCCTCGATCCAGGGTCAGGGCGGCGATCGCGATCTGCAGGGCATCACCGTGCCGGTCCGCATTCGCGGCAGTTTCAACAATGTCTCTGTCGGCGTTGATACACAGGCGGTAGGCCAGGCTCTGCTCTCCGGTGCGCTGAGCAATGCACTTGGCGGCAATGGCACGGCGACAACGCCGGAACAGGCTGTGCGCAACACCCTGCTCAATGCACTCGGACTGGGCGGCGAAACAGCCCCGGCCGCCGATCAGCCCGCCAATGGCAGCCAGCCTGCCCAGCCGCAGGCCGAGGATCCGGCACAGCAACTCCTGCGCGGCCTGCTCAATCGCGGCCGCACAAGCCCGCCACCCGATCCATCACCGGCCGAGGACCCTGCCGCGACTGAACCCGGCACAGCCCAGCCGCAATAAACCCGAACCTCGCGGGCCTTGCTGCGAAGCGGCTGGAGCGGGCCCGCCAGCCCGGCAGGCCGCATGTGAATTGGGGATGAAACAGCCGGTGCAGTCCGGTTCAGCTTTCCTGCGCCATGCTTATCGCTATACACTTGCAATTCTGTACTGATGGAGATCATCGATGACGATACGCTACCGACTGGCTGCACTGGCAGCTCTGGTTTTCGCAGGGGCCGCCGGCACTGCGAGCGCCCAGGAAATCATTCTCTACGATCTGCCGAACTTTCAGGGCCAGAGCGTCACCATCAACCGGGCGACCAGCGATCTGTCTGCGATACGCTTCAATGACCGTACCAGCTCCTTGCGCGTCGTCTCGGGCCAGTGGGAATTGTGCGTCGATTCCAATTATTCCGGCGGCTGCTTTGCCTATTCCGGCGCCGAGGCCAATCTTGGCCGCTACGACAATCTCTATACCGGGGTGCGTCCGGTTGCACCGCCCCCCGGTTACGGCCCGGGGCGCCCTGGCGGCCAGCCCGGCGGCGGCAACTCGCTGACCCTCTATGCCGGTCCCAATTATTCCGGCCGCGCGGTCATCCTCGCCGAATCCACAGCCGATCTGTCCCGGCTCGGCTTCAATGATGCGACCCAGTCGATCCGCTATAGCGGCCGCGGCAGCTGGCGCGTGTGTGACGATGCCAATTTCGGCTCGCCCTGCATGCAGGTGAATGGCGATCTTCCCTCGATCGGCGGCGGCCTGGCTGGCCGCATCAGCTCTGCCGAGCCTGATTACAACGGCTATCCCGGCTATCCCGGTGGCCCCGGTGGCCCCGGTGGCAATGCCGGCCCGCAACCACGCGACGGGGTGTGGCTGTTTGACGGCATCAACTTCACCGGCCAACGCCTCGACATCCAGCAGAGCAATTCGGATCTCGACCGGATTGGCTTCAACGACCGCGCCGACAGCCTGGCCGTCGCCCGCGGTGAGACATGGCAGGTCTGCGAGCACTCCGACTTCCGGGGCCGCTGCGAGTATTTCGAAGGTGACAGCGTCGATGATCTGACGCGCTTCTATCTGCGCAATACGATTTCCTCGCTGCGCCGCGTCGACGGCACTTATGGCCAGCCTGGCAGCGGCTATCCTGGACCAGGCGGCGGCTCCGGCTATCCCGGACCGGGTGGTGATCGCGGCATGAATGTGCGCGGCGGCATTCGCGGCGTCGATG
>JBNMNI010000098.1:0-5969 GCA_051275375.1 Maricaulis sp.
AGGAAGTAATTGATCGCCGAGACATCGCCGGCGGCGATGGCATTGGAGACCATCTCGGTCGCCTTGGCCTCGGCCTGGGCTTCGCGCTCGCGGGCCT
Organism: Maricaulis sp.; assembly: GCA_051275375.1. Lineage (GTDB taxonomy): Bacteria > Pseudomonadota > Alphaproteobacteria > Caulobacterales > Maricaulaceae > Maricaulis. The sequence goes on from JBNMNI010000098.1 coordinate 98, forward strand.
CGGCATCGAGATAGGCACTCTCGCGCCGGCCCTCGGCCTGGCGGATCGCCGCTTCCTTCTCGCCCTCGGCGCGCAGGATAGCCGATTGCTTGGCCCCTTCGGCTTCAAGGATCTCGGCGCGTTTCAGGCGTTCCGCCTTCATCTGCCGCGCCATCGCTTCGGTGATGTCATGCGGAGGCGACAGATCGCGGATCTCGATCCGGGTCGCCTTGACGCCCCAGGGGCTGGTGGCCGAATCCAGCACCGATAGCAGGCGCGCATTGATCTCGTCGCGCTTGGAAAGCGTTTCGTCCAGATCCATCGAGCCGATCACGGTACGCACATTGGTCAGGCAGAGATTGAGGATGGCGAAATCGAGATTGTCGACCTCATAGGCGGCCCGCGGCGCATCGAGCACCTGGATGAAGATCACCGCATCGACAGAGACCGTCGCATTATCCTTGGTGATGACGTCCTGGTTGGGCACATCGAGGACACGCTCGCGCATATTCATCCTGTAACCGATATTGTCGATGAAGGGCATGATGAAGTGGAGGCCCGGCTTGAGGGTCCGCGTGAAGCGACCAAAGCGCTCGACGGTGAACTCCTTGCCCTGCGGCACGGTCTTGATGACCGAGGCGATGATCGCCAATGCCAGCAGTAACAGCACGCCGGTGATGATGAGTTCCATGCGACCCCTCCCTTGCCGTGGCGGACCGGGCCCGTGCCCGGTCCGTTATGCCGCGATCCAGCTCTAGAGCTGTCCGAGGATATGATCAGCCGAAGACACCTTGAATTCGCCAGGGGCCTCGACATTCAATTCAGTGACGACACCATCCTTGGCGATCAGCGAGAAGCGCTGGGCGCGCGTGCCCATGCCAAAGCCGGTACCATCCATCTCGAGGCCGAGCGCCTTGGCGAAATCGCCATTGCCGTCGGCGAGCATAAGGACATCTTCGCCCACGCCCTGGTCCTTGCCCCAGGCATTCATCACGAACACATCATTGACCGACATGCAGGCAATGGTGTCGACACCCTTGGCCTTGATCTCGGCGGCGTGCTGCACGAAGCCGGGCAGGTGTTTGGCCGAACAGGTCGGGGTATAGGCGCCGGGGACTGAAAACAGGGCGACGGTCTTGCCACCGAACACGTCATCGGTGCCTACCCGGTTCGGTCCGCTCGCTGTCATGGTCATGAAGCTGGCGTCCGGAATGCGATCTCCCACCGAAATGGTCATGGCTGTTTCTCCTGCTGAAAAGACTAGTCGCGATTGCGCACGGCAAGATAGCGGGAACACAGCTGGACGCATCCCCCTTTTTGGCCGCATCATGGAATTATGAGCAGTAACGACTCACCTTCGCTGCCGGCCGGCTTTCTGAGCGGCAAATTGCTGATCGCCTCTCCGGGGATTGGTGATCCGCGGTTTGACCGTTCGGTGATCCTGATGTGTGACCACTCGGCCGAACACGCGATGGGCATCGTGCTCAACAAGCGTGTCGAAGGCCTGCGCCTGCCGGAAGTGTTCGAACAGCTCGGCGTCGAAACCACCGAACAGACGATCGACCGGCCGGTCCTGCATGGCGGGCCGGTGGAGAGGCAGCGCGGCTTTGTGCTGCACACCAGTGATTTCCAGACGGCGGATTCAACCCTCGCCGTGACCGAACATATCGGCCTGTCCTCCACCAAGGATGCGCTCGATGCGATGGCGTCCAGCACGCCGCCGCGCTGTTCAATGCTGGCACTGGGCTATGCCGGCTGGGGTTCCGGCCAGCTGGAAGACGAACTTGCGGCCAATGCCTGGCTGGTTGCCGATGCCGATGAAGCCCTGGTCTTCAGCCCGGATATCGAAGGCAAGTGGCAAAACGCACTGGGAATTCTTGGTGTCGCGCCGGAACATTTGTCGGGCGCGTCCGGTACCGCCTGACGCGTCAGGCTGGCGGCAGGAAGCGACCCTCAATACCGTCGCGCACCGCGATCAAGGCCTGGTCGGGCGCCAGGGCGCCGGCATAGCGATAGCCCTGACCAAAATCACACCCCATCGCGCGCAGACCGTCGGCGCATTCGGCGCTCTCAATGCCTTCGGCGACGGTTTTCATGCCGAAATGGCGCGCCAGCTGGATTACCGACTGGACCACAGTGGCGGCGCTCGCATTGGCGGACATGGCCCGGACGAAATATTGATCGATCTTGACGACGTCAAAGGGCAGCATTTCCAGCCGCGCCAGCGAGGAATAGCCAGTACCGAAATCATCCAGCGCCAGCGCCACGCCGCCCGCCGACAGCCTGGCCATGGCGGTCGCGGCCAGGTCGGGATCGCGCATGATCTCGGTTTCAGCGATTTCGAGCTTGAAGGCGCCGGGCGGCAATTTGGCCCGCCTCACGGTATCGAGCAGCGCATCGGAGAAATCCGGTGACAGCAATTCACTGACCGTCGCATTGGCCGCCACGAACAGCTCCCCGCTGCCCTCGCAGACCGTTCTCCATACGGAGAGATCAGCGATGGCGGAAGTGCGCACTTCGGTGCTGATGCGGCCGAGCAGGTCGAGATCATCGGCCATGGCGAGAAAGTCCTGCGGCGCCAGCACGCCAACCCCGGGACGCTCCCAGCGCGCCAGGGCCTCGAAGCCGGCAAGGCGGCCGGTCTCGAGCGTGATAATCGGCTGGTACCAGGCCAGCACCTCGCCCGCCGCCACGGCATTGGCCAGGGCGTGTTCCTCGCGGATTCGCACGGCGCCGTCGCCGCTCCAGCCCGCCGGTGTCATCAGCCCCTCGAAACGCTGATCGCCGACACGCTGGCCGAGCAGGCGGACATAGGCGACGCTGCCGCCCTCGCCGATCAGCCTGACGCGCAGATCAAGCCGCTCGCCACCCAGCGCGGTGTCGAGATTGGCCTGGTCGGCAGGCCCGAGCCGGGCACAGAAGACGTCCCAGTCGAGCTGGGCCTGATCGAGACCGAAATGATCAAAGGCGCCGGTAAAGCGGATCAGGCCGCGGTCGAGCGTGATGGCAAAGGCCACCGCACCCGCAGCGCGGGCGCCGGACTCGAAATCAACCGAGGTCATAGCCTTTGATCGGTATTCAGCAGGGCGAAACGGTCATGATCATGCCACTCGCCGGCAATATTGAGAAAGGCGCGGGCCCGCCCCTCATACTGGAAACCGACGCCTTCGAGCAATTTGCGCGACGCCCGGTTTTCCGGGCGGCAGGCAGCCTCGACACGATGCAGACCGAGACTGTCGAAAGCGAAGGTGAGAATGCGCCGCACCGCCGACCGGGTATGGCCCTGGCGGATATAGGGCGTTCCGACCCAATAGCCGATATCGGCGCTCTGCTGCACGCCGCGCCGGACATTATTGAGATTGCAGGCCCCGAGCAGGACATTGTCGCGGCTGCGGAAGACAAAGAAAGGAAAGCCGGTGCCCGATTGCTGGTCGAGCTGATAGCGGTCCAGGCGGCGCCTGAAAGCGCTGCGGCTCAGCTCGTCGGCCGTCCAGGCCGGCTCCCAGGGCTCGGTATGGCTGCGGCTGGCGCCGCGCAGCTTGGCCCAGCTTTCATAATCCTCGATCACCGGCGCGCGCAAACGGACACCCTGGCCCATCAGAGGCTCTACAATTTCCGTATCGCGCCAAAGTGCCACTGGTCTGCTCCCGTGCCGGCGATCGCCCGCCAGCTCTGCCGATAGTCTGCCTGTTTGCCTGCCGTCCGCCTAGCGCAGTCGCCCGCGGGCGATATGCAGTGCCAGATAGACCCCAAGCAGTGCCGCCGCCAGTCCGAACCATGTCAGAGCATAGCCCAGATGCTTGGCCGGCGGGGTCTGCGTCAGGCTGACAGGCAGGCCCAGATCGGCCCGGGCCCAGCGGTCAAGCACCAGGTCCGGATCCGTTCCAAGCGCACGCGCCATCATGTCCCGATCGAAGTCATACCATTGATTGGTATCCGGATCGTTTCTGCTGGCGAAACTTCCCGGTCTCGGCAGCAGGTCGATGCGCCAGGCTGCCGGGCGCGCCACGATATTGCCGTCGAGATCCTCGAAACCGGATTCCACGAAGAGATAGCGTTGCGGCGCGTCGGCGGTGCACCGCGGCGCCGGAACCAGCCCGACGCGGACCCAGCCCGGACGGTCGCGCAGGGAGTAATAGCGCAGCTGAGCGCCGGCGAGCGGCGCCGGTGCGGTGATGCGCGGCCCGAAGGCGCCGGCAAACTCGCCGCACAGGGCCTGATCAAAGGAGGTGACCGCGCCGCGCTCGCCATAGGCGGCGATCAGCTCGGTCTTCCAGTCCATGCGCCGAACCTGCCACAGGCCGAGCGCGACCAGTATGGCCAGGCTGACCAGGGTAAAGCCCGTCAGGACGGGGAGCGGTCTGAAGCGTGGCATGCGGCTTATCTCCACAGGCCGCCGGACCGGCGGCTAATCGTCCAGCCGGCCCTGTTGCGCGTCATTCTTGAACTGCAGGGCAAACAACAGGCCCTTGAGAGGGCGCAGACTCAGGATCGAGGCGCCGAAGATAAACGGCACCTGGACGATCATGTGCGCCCACCAGGGCATGCCCCGGAAAATCACTGCCATCAGGAGGAAGAGCACGATGGCAAGGAAGCCGACGATGAACAGGGCGAACACCGCCGCGCCGTCGCCGATATCGGCACCCTCGAAATTCTCGCCACAGGCATCGCATGAAGGTGCAATCTCGAGCAGGCCCTTGAACATGGCGCCCTCGCCGCACTTCGGACACCGGCCTGTCAGGCCGGCGACGAAGGGGGAGGGCTTTTCCATGTGCAAATTGTCCTACTGATACACCACGTAGATGAAGGTGAAGAGGAACAGCCAGACCACATCGACGAAGTGCCAATACCAGGCGGCAGCTTCCAGACCGAAATGCTTCTTCGCAGTCATCTGGCCCGCCAACATGCGGAAGAGGCAGACGGCGAGGAAGATGGTGCCGATGATGACATGGGCACCGTGGAAACCCGTCGCCATGAAGAAGGCGGAACCATAGAGATTGCCTGAGATCGTGAAGCTGGCCTCGGCATATTCAATCGCCTGCAGCGCCGTGAAGCACATGCCGAGAATCACGGTCAGCGCCAGACCCAGCTGGGCACCCTTGCGGTCGCCATGCTGCAGCGCATGGTGAGCCCAGGTGACCGTGGTGCCCGAGAGCAGCAGCACCAGCGTGTTCATCAGCGGGATATGCCAGGGATTGAAGGTCTCGATACCGGCTGGCGGCCAGACGGCGAGCGCCGGATCGAGGCGGACCTCATGGAAGATCGCGTATTCGAAGAAGACCCAGAACCAGGCGGCAAAGAACATCACTTCCGAAGCGATGAACATGATCATGCCATAGCGCAGGCCGATATCGACCACAGGCGTATGATCGCCCCTGATCGATTCCTTGATCACATCGCCCCACCAGCCGACCATCGTGTAGATGACCACGGCGAAGCCGAGAATCAGACCGCCCCATTCGCCATCGGCGTAAAGTATGGCGAGCGGATTATCGGGGCCGACAAGGCCCTTCATATTGCCCACGGCACCAACGGCCAGAAGGAATGCGCCCACGGAGCCGACAAACGGCCACGGGCTTGGATCGACCAAGTGGTAATCGTGTTTTACGGCATGCCCAGCCATCGCGAATCTCCTGCGACTTCAAATCAGCCCTGTTGCGTCGTGATAACCGCCGCAGGGCAAAGGTTCAATGCTAAGGCGCGGCATCGCTTGGCGAAGACACAGCCTCATCGGATTCAAAAAACGTATAGGACAGGGTGATGGTATGAACATCATCCAGATAGGACTCTTCGGCGATCAGCGGATCGACAAAGAACAAGACCGGCATATCCATGCTCTCGCCAGGTTCAAGTGTTTGTTCAGTAAAACAAAAACACTCGATCTTGGAAAAAT
>JBNMNI010000099.1:0-5934 GCA_051275375.1 Maricaulis sp.
GGCACCCGGGACATGGTCCGGCAAAGCCGGTGCGTGTCCCGACTTGGGCAGGTGAAGCGCGGCCTCGACAAATGGGGACCACCTGTTTCGGTGCAACAGGACCAAGTCCCCGGCGCTATCCAGCCCCAAGGTCACAAATCATCGTCACCCTGACGACGGTCAGGGCCCAGTTCGCAAAGCACAATGCACGGGAATATGGCGCCGATTAAAATTTCCTTGTGTCTGAAACTCCGGTGGGCGTCGGATCCGGACCGCCACCAATCGGGACATGCACCGGCTGGACGCCGGACCATGTCCCGTTTGCGGGTCAGCTTGCCCCCCTTTTTGCCTCACCGCCCCGCCAGCTTGCGCAGCGCATCACGGTCGAGCCAGACCAGCAGCAGCGATAGTGCGAAGAAGGGCACAGCCATCATGAACAGCATCGGGCTGAATTCATAGCCGCCGCCCGGCGCGAAGGCGACCGGGGCATTGATGCCCAGCCAGGGGGAGAGGTGGAAGGCCAGCGCGCCGCCCGTGACCCCGGCGGAGAGCACGGCGCCGACGCCGCGCAGGCGGCCGGTGAAGACCGCCAGCAGGATCAGCGCAGCGGCGGCGATTTCCGTGATGCCCACTGCCAGGCGGATCACCGGCTCGAACAATTCGATGCCCGAGCTGGCGGCGATCCAGGTAAAGACCGGATTGGCGGCGCCGAATTTCTGCGCCCCCATGAAGAGCAGGAAGGCAGCGACAAGGATACTGAGGCCGATCGGGAGATATTTCATGTCAATCGCTCCGGGCGTTGAGGAAGAGTTAGGCATTGCAAATCGAGAAAACTTGCTTCGTGCCAACATGTTGCTAGACAGACCATGACGCCAGTCACGTTCGCTCCATTTAGCAGTGATATATGCGTGATGGTATTTGAAACTCGATCAGTGTTGCGCCCTTGCCCCTTTTTGGTCCCCTCGCCCGTAACCGCAAGCTCCGGCTCCCGCCCTTCGGCGCCTATCTGGCCCTTGTCGCCTGCTGGTTCTTCAGCTTCGGGCTGCAGACCACGCTCTTCCCCGGTGTCGTCACCTTCACCCTTGGCGAGAGCCCGGAACGGCTCGGCATCGCCCAGGCGGCCCTGACCGCCCCCATGCTGCTGCTGCTGCCGCTGGCCGGCGTTCTGGCCGAGCGCCGCGACCGGCGCGGCATCATGTTCTATTTCTACATTTTCGCCGGGCTGAGCGCGCTGGCCCTCGCCGCCCTGCTCTTCACTGACCGCTTGTCCTATTGGGTGATGGTCGGCTTTGCGCTTCTGGTCGGGGTGGCGGGGGCTTTCGTCATGCCGGCCCGCGACAGTGCCATCAATCCGGTGGTGCGCATTGCCGGGCTGACCCGCCATGGCGGTGTCGATCTGCAGCGCGCCGTGGTGATGACCTCGACGGTGCAATTCGCCTCCCAGCTCGCCGGCATGGGGCTGGGCTATTTCGCCGCCTGGACCGGGCCGGCAGCCCTGTTCGCACTGCAGGGGGTCGGTCTGGTGCTCGGCGGGCTGGCGGCGGCCTTCATTCCGCGCCTGGGCTCCAAGCGCGGCCGCTCCACGGCCCACCCGCTGGCCGATCTGGCCGATGGCTGGCGCGCCGTGATGCACTCGCCGGTCTTGATGCCCATGACCGCGATCATGGTGGCAATCGGGTTTCTCGTCGTCGGCGGCGCCTTCCTGGTGCTGATCCCGCTTTTGATCCGCGAGACCTATGGCGGCGGCTTCCAGGAGATTGCCAGCCTGATGGTGTGTTTCTGGCTCGGCGCCCTGGCGGCCAATATCGCCCTGGTGAGATTTCGCCAGGTCGAACGGCCCGGCCGCGCCGTGGTGCTGGCGCAATGCGTCACCGTGCTGGCGCTCGGCGCCTTCGCCCTGCCCTTGCCGCTCTGGTCGCTCTATGTGCTGGTTTTCTTCTGGGGGCTGGGTGCCGGCGTTGCGATCTCGCTCAGCCGCTCGGTTGTGCAGGAACAGGCCCCGCCGGCCAAGCTGGCACGGGTGATGTCGGTCTATCAGCTCGGCCTGTTCGGCGGCATGCCCGCCGGCGCCGTATTGATGGGTTTCGTGGTTGGCGCCACCGGCCCGCATCTGGCGGCACTGATCCCGATGGCGGGTCTTGCAGTGGTTTTGCTGGCGATCAGCCTGGCCACCCCCATATTGTCGATACGGCGTGGCCAGCCGGCTGCGCACGCCGCCGCACCCGAGGAACTCGCCCATGCCAAGGTTGACCGATAACGAGATTGCCCGCCTGCGCGCCGCGCTCGACCCCGCCACCGAAGCCATCGCCTTTGCCGAAGGCACCGAGCCGCCCTTCTCGCATCCGCTCAATAGCGAGAAACGCGACGGGATCTATCATTGCGCCGTCTGCGACGAGGCCGCATTTTCTGCCGCCAACAAATACGAGTCCGGCTCCGGCTGGCCCTCCTTCTGGCAGCCGGCCCGGCCGGAGGCGATCGAGACCAAGACCGATTACAAACTGCGCTATCCGCGCACCGAGATTCACTGCGCCAATTGCGGTGCTCATATGGGCCATGTATTTTCCGACGGGCCGCCACCGACCGGCGAGCGCTATTGTCTCAATGGCGGTGTGCTGGAGTTTCGCGCCGCAGGTACAGAGAACAGATGATCACGAGATGATCACGAGATGATCCACGGGTAACGAGCAGGTAATCAGGGGGAAATAGTGACACTACTGACAACCAACCAACGGGTGATTCGAATCGGCGCGGGGCTTGTCGCCCTGCTCGCCGCCGCCTGCAGCCCGGAGACCACCATGACGTCTGAAAATACCAGTGCCACGCCGCAATCCGCCCTGATCGATCGCGCCCGCGCCATCGAGGCGCCGGTCGCCGAGCAACGTCCTGTAGAGATTGAACAACTCGGCTTCACCCGGATTGATGAATACCAGTGGATCAAGGATGAGAACTGGCAGCAGGTGATGCGCGAGCCAGACGTGCTCGACCCCGATGTCCGCGCCCTGCTCGATGCGGAAAACCTGTATCTAGACAATGTGATGGAGCCGACCGCCGGTCTGCAGGAAAGGATTTTCCAGGAGATACGCGGCCGCATCAAGGAAGATGACAGCTCGGTTCCCGAGCGCGATGGCAATTTCGAATATTTCAGCCGCTATCGTGAAGGCGGACAATACCCGATCTATGCCCGCCGTCCGGTCGATCCAGCCACCGGCGAAGCCATTGGCGAAGAACAGATTTTGATCGATGGTGATGCCGAGGCCGCCGATTTCGACTATCTCGATTTCGGCGAGGTCGAGCACAGCCCCGACCACCGCTATCTCGCCTATGCCGTCGATATCCGCGGTTCGGAATATTACGAGGTTCGCATCAAGGACATCGCCACCGGCGCGATTATCTCAACCCTGACTGACGAATCCACCGGCGACTTCGTCTGGTCCAATGATAGCGAAACCCTGTACTGGATCTGGCGCGATGATAATGGCCGCTCGGTCCGCGTCTATCGCCAGCCCCGCGATGGCGGCGCTTCCGAACTGGTCTATGAAGAGCCCGATGCCGGTTTCTTCCTGTCGATCGGCCTGTCGGATGGCGAGAATTATGTTGTCATCAATGCCGGCGGTCACACGTCCAACGAGATGCGCCTGATCGACGCCAATGACGCGACCGCCGAGCCGGTGCTGATCGCGCCGCGCGAGGAAAATGTCGAATACTATCTGACAGAAGCAGACGACCGTTTCTATTTCCGCACCAATCTGGACGGCGCTGTCGACTTCAAGATCATGTCGGCTCCGCTGGATAATCCGGGCCGCGAAAACTGGGTCGATGTCATCCCGCATCGCCCCGGCGTTCTGATCCTCGATGTCGTCGGTTTCCGCGACTGGCAGGTGCGCATGGAGCGCGAAAACGCCCTGCCACGCGTCGTCGTGCGCGAATATGCCACCGGCACGGAACACCAGATCGATTTCGCCGAGGAAGCCTATTCGCTCGGTGTCTCGGCCGGTTATGAATACGCCGTCGACATGATCCGCTTCTCCTATGAGAGCCCGTCAACGCCGGAAGAGACATACGACTACAATATGCGCACCCATGAGCGCGTCTTGCGCAAGCGCCAGGAAGTGCCCTCCGGCCATAACCCGGCCGATTATGTCGTGCGCCGCATCATGGCGCCGGCCGCTGACGGGGCCCAGATCCCGGTCACCATCCTCTATCATGCCGGCACGCCGATCGATGGCTCAGCGCCACTGATGCTCTATGGCTATGGTTCCTACGGCATCACCATTCCGGCCGCTTTCCGCGTCACACCGCTCTCGCTGGTTGATCGCGGCATGGTCTATGCCATCGCCCATATCCGCGGCGGCATGGCGGGCGGCTATCAATGGTATCTCGACGGCAAGATGGAAAATAAAGCCAATACATTCAGCGATTTCGTTGCTGCCGGGGAGGAGCTCGCGCGTGAGGGCTATACCTCGCGCGGGCAGATCGTTGCCTATGGCGGCTCGGCCGGTGGCCTGCTGGTCGGCGCCGCGATCAATCTTCAGCCCGACCTGTTTGCCGGCGCCATCGCGGCCGTGCCCTTCGTCGACGTCATCAACACAATGTCGGATGCCGAATTGCCACTCACCCCGCCGGAATGGCCCGAATGGGGCAATCCGATCGAGAGCGCGGCCGATTACGAAACGATGATGGCCTACAGCCCCTATGACCAGGTCGGCGAACACGCCTATCCACACGTGCTTGCAACGGGCGGCCTCACCGATCCGCGCGTCACCTATTGGGAGCCGACCAAATGGGTCGCGCGCCTGCGTGACCGCCGCACCGATGACGGGCTGACCCTGCTGCGAATGAATATGGGCGCCGGCCATGGCGGTGCTTCGGGCCGGTTTGACAGCCTGCGCGAAACGGCGATGAACTGGGCCTTCGCCCTGATGACGGTCGGTCTGGCCGATGCCGAGATCGAAGCGATTGCGGTCGAGACCGCAGCCGCAGCGGAATAGAAAAAACCCGCTGCGACCTTGGGGTCGCAGCGGGCTATTTCCGACCGGACGGGGCCATCCGCAACGACCGGAAAACACTTATTCGTCGAGGCGGAAGACCAGCTGTGTCGTCGCGCCGCGATACATGACGGGCTCCCCGGCCTCCACTTGCGGGTTATAGCGCCAGCGCGCCACCGCATTGAGCGAAGCGCTCTCGAATAGCGAGCTGGAACAGTCCAGCGTGCGTATATTGGCGGTCGTGCCCTGCGGTGTGATGTCGAATAATAGCGTGCACTGGCCTTCGAGCCTCCGCTCGGCGGCGCGCATGGGATAGACCGGCTGCACCCGCACCACGGGCACAGGCTCGCGATCAGCGACGACAATACTGCCAGGCCCGCTGATTTCTGTGCGGCCAATCTCGGGCAGGACATAATTGACGGTGGATGTTGCCGGATCGACCGGACCGGCTTGCCGATCGAGTGGCGGCGGTGGCGGCGGCGGCGCGACGGGATCGACATGGATGATCTCGAAGTCGCGATCCGGTGGCGTATCGATCGGGGCGAATTTGATGACGATGTCCGGCGCATCGACCTCCTGCACCGGATGGACTGGTCCGATATCGATCAATTGCCGCATCATCAGGAACAGGCCAACGGTGATGACCGCGGCCAGGGGCAGGATCAATGGCATTCTAAGAGACTGAAAAGTGGCTGTCATCTGACGCGCCTCCCCTTTGACAGTGTCTGCACGGCCCCGACAGCGTCTGTCCCTCAACCCGCCTCTGGCCCGGAAGCGGGAACCGCATGCCGGGATGGCAGGTGTGACGCAAAGCTACAACACAGCCCCGCGCCACCTATCAACTGTGCAGTCAGGACGCGGCGAAACCGCGGCGGAACAAGGAGGGATTGTGACCATTGCGCGGTGATTTTCTGCAGATTGATCTTCCGCAAGAGGATCAGCTTCACGCGCGCTCATATCGCGGCAGTAA
>JBNMNI010000100.1:0-5912 GCA_051275375.1 Maricaulis sp.
CCCGGTTCCTGGTGGCTCGACTGGCGCGACTGGCTCTATGAGCGCTCCGGCAAGGATGTCCCTGCCCGCGTGCCCGGCGATGGCAAGCTCAAGGTGATCCGCGACGCACCGGGGGAGAATGTTCTGGTGCGCAGTGATGCGGCGGATGGGGCGAAGGCGGAGCCGCTTGCTCCGGCGCCTGCTGCGAAGGCGGAGGCGGAACCTGCGTCCAAGCCGCGGGCAAAGGCGAAGGCCAAGCCCGCCGCCAAAAAACCAACGAAGCCGCGCGCCAAAAAACCAGGCTCGTCATCCTGACGAAAGTCAGGACCTCGACGCCGTAAAGCTCAATGATATCGGGGTCCTGATTTGCATCAGGATGACGGACATAATTTGTGACCTGGGTTGGAAGTCAGCGGACTGACATCGCCTCAGTCCCCGAACGCAGCCAAGGCACCGCGCAAGCCCAGCCCGAACACCACCATAACCGCGCCTTGCACCGTCAGATCGACAGCGAGGATCAGGCCGAGCAGCCACAGGCCGCTGGCGGGCCAGCTGAAGGCAATGATCAGGCCGATCAGGGCTGTCACCGCACCGCTGAGCGCGATCAGCTGCCAGCCCCGTCCGGGGCGCAGCTGCAGGCCGAACCAGATACGAAAGCCGCCGGCAGCCATGAATGACACCGCCATCAGCAGGGTAATCACGGTGGAGGCCAGGGTCGGATTGATGAAGGCGAGCAGGCCGGCCATCGTATAGAGCCCGCCGCTCAGGGCCCAGAAGGTCACATTCTGCCAGCCGCGCACCTGGAAGGCATGGACCAGAAACGCAATCCCCGCTGCACCGACCAGAATCCCGACGAACAGGACCGAAACCACCGTCGCCGCGACCAGATTGCCAAAGGCGATCATTCCGAGCAGCAGGAATACGGCGCCGAGCCCGACAAACCAGCCCCATTGCTGATTGAGGTCGAAAACGCGGATCTCGTCGATATCGCAACTCATGTACATCTCCCCGGGGTTGATCAGCCCTGTGTAGCGCAGCGCGCCATCGCGGTCAGTGGCCATCGCGCCGCCATATCGTCGCAGCATAAACGAAAACGGGCGGCTCCATAAGGAACCGCCCGTAATCGTGTAGCCGATAATCGGGTGACCGATTAGCGCTTCGAGAACTGGAAGCTACGACGGGCTTTCGCGCGGCCGTATTTCTTGCGCTCGACGACGCGGCTGTCGCGGGTCATGAAGCCACCGGCTTTCAGGACGCCGCGCAGGGTCGGCTCGAATGCGGTCAGGCATTTGGAGATGCCGTGACGCACAGCACCGGCCTGGCCGGACAAACCGCCGCCCTTGACCGTGGCGATAACGTCAAACTCATTGACGCGTTCGGCACATTCCAGCGGCTGCTGCAGCAACATGCGCAGAACCGGGCGGGCAAAATAGGTTTCCTGGTCGCGGCCATTGACCGTGATCTTGCCGGAACCGCGTTTGATCCACACACGGGCAATTGCGTTTTTGCGCTTGCCAGTCGCGTAGGCACGGCCGAGAGCATCGATCTGAGGCTCGACTGGAGTGGTATCAGCTTCAACCTTTACGGCATCGGCTGCTTTCATGACGACCTTCAGGTCGTCGAGCGAGCGGGCTTCTTCAGACATATCAGCCTCTCGAATTCTTGGAGTTCATGGATTTGAAATCGATCAGCTCGGGCTGCTGGGCCTCATGCTTGTGATCGGTTCCGGCATAAACGCGCAGCTTGGAATATTGCTGACGTGCGAGCGGGCTGTCCTTGGGAAGCATGCGTTTGATCGCATTTTCCAGAACGCGCTCGGGGAAACGGCCGTCGAGCAACTTGGCCGGGCTCGTTTCCTTGATGCCGCCCGGGTGACCGGTGTGGCGATAGTAACGCTTGTCTTCGCGCTTCTTGCCGGTGAAGACGATCTTCTCGGCATTGACGATGATGACGTGGTCACCAGTATCGGTGTGCGGGGTGAAATCCGTGCGATGCTTGCCACGAAGACGGGTCGCAACGAAAGCTGCAAGACGGCCGACAACGACCCCCTCCGCATCGATTACGATCCACTTGTGGACGACATCCGCGGGCTTTGCGGAATAGGTTTTCATATCGTTCCTGCCTCATGCCTGCTGGCGTGGGTTTAGTTTCGAGCGCGCGGTGTAGGTCGGGTTTTACATCCGGTCAAGCGGGGCTCCAATTTCCACTGCGTTTTTATACAGCTAGAGATACGGTTACATAATACCGCACCGCACTGCCATCGTCATCTTCCCGTCGCGATGCAGTTGTATTAGCAGAACATTCCTGATCCCCCGGAGCCAAGCCATGTCCCTCACCCGCCGCATTTTCCTGCGCAATTCGATCGCCACCTCCGCTGCCTTTGCCGGACTGGCCAGCATGGCGGCCGGCCAGTCCGGCGAGCCTGCAGGCTATCTCAACCAGGTGCCCGGCTTCGGCCCGCTGCAGCCCGACCCGGCCAGCCTGTTCGAGCTGCCGCGTGGCTTTACCTATCAGGTGCTCTCTACAGTCGGTGACGAAATGACCGATGGCCTGCTGGCGCCGGGCGATTTTGACGGCATGGGCTGTTTTGCCCGCGATGATGGCCGCATCGTGCTGGTGCGCAATCACGAGCTCAATCCGGCGCAGACCGAAGTGTCGGCCTTCGGACCGGCCAATGAGCGCCTTGGTCTGATCGATCGCGCCCTTGTACACGACTGGACCGCGGACGGGTTGCCCAATCTGGGCGGCACGAGCCATCTCGTCCTCAATGCGCAGACGCTTGAAGTCGAGGAAGAATATCTCTCCCTGGTCGGCACGATCAATAATTGCGCCGGCGGCGTGACCCCGTGGGGCAGCTGGATCACCTGCGAGGAAACCACGGTCGGTATTGGTGATGCCGGCCATGTCGAACACGGCTATTGCTTTGAAGTGCCCGCCTCGGCAACAGGCCTGGTTGCGCCCGTACCGCTCAAGGCGATGGGCCGGTTTCGCCATGAGGCCATTGCCGTCGATCCGGACACCGGCATCGTCTACGAGACCGAAGACGAATATGCCGGCGCCTGCTTCTACCGCTTCGTGCCGAATGTACCTGGCCAGCTGGCCGAGGGCGGCCGGCTGCAGGCACTCGCCGTGCGCGGCCGTCCGGGCCTGGACATCCGCAACTGGGCCGATAGCGGACCAGAAGTGGCTGTCGGTGACTGGCTTGAGGTGGAATGGATCGATCTCGACGATGTCGAATCGCCCAATGCCGATCTGTGGATCCGCGCCGTTGCCGCCGGTGCCGCCAAATTCACCCGCTGTGAAGGCCTGTTCTGGGGCGATGGCGAGTGCTATTTCACCTCCACCGATGGTGGACCGGCCCATATCGGCCAGATCTGGCGCTACCAGCCAAGCCCGCTCGAGGGCCAGACCGGCGAGACCGGTCAGCCGGCGCGGCTGCAGCTTTTCGTCGAGAGCGATGATCCGCAAATCATGGAGAAATGCGACAATATCTGTGTTGCGCCCTGGGGCGATCTGATCGTGGTTGAGGATGGCGATGCGGAGCAGTACATCCGCGGCGTGACGCCTGCCGGTCAGGTGTATACGATTGGACGCAACGCTGCCTCCGGCCCGGATGGCAATAAGAGTGAGATTACCGGTCCATGTTTCAGTCCCGACGGTTCAACCCTTTTCTTCAACGTGCAACGCTATCCCG
This sequence comes from Maricaulis sp., assembly GCA_051275375.1. Taxonomy (GTDB): domain Bacteria; phylum Pseudomonadota; class Alphaproteobacteria; order Caulobacterales; family Maricaulaceae; genus Maricaulis. Next base: position 3,674 of record JBNMNI010000100.1, read on the forward strand.
GCCGCACCTTCGCCGTGCGCGGGCCCTGGGGCGACCGCTCCTTGTAGCCGCTGCGCTCTGCGCTCTGGCCGCCTGCGGCCCGACACCGGAGCAGGTGATCGAGGACGCAGCGGCGGCGGAAGCAGCCAATCGTGAAGTCCTGGTCACGGCGGCCTTCGTCAGCGTCCAGGGCGGCGCGGCCGCCCTCGCCTTCCTGCCCAATCGCGAAGCAGCCTCGCTCGGCCTGATCGTCTCGGCCCCGCGCGAAGGCGGGCTGGACCTGTTCGACGCCGATGGTGTGCTGCGAACCCGCCATGCCGGCGCGCGCCTGTCCGGCCTGGCGACGGCGCCGGGCTTCCAGTTGCGCGGCGAGAATTTGCCATTGATCTTCGGTGCCGCCCCGGACAGCGACAGCGTGCTGGGCTATGCCGTCGTCACCGATGGCATCCGTGTCCTCGACCTGCCGCTGGAACCAACAACGGCCGCCGACGGTGTCGCCGGGCTCTGCCTTTATCGTGAGGGCGCCGGCTATGTCGATCTGGTGGTCCTCGGGACCGGCGCCAGCGCCGAGATCTGGCGCATTCGCGATGCCGGCGAGGACATCCTCAATGTCGAGCAGCGCCAGAGTCTGACCCTGAGCGCACCGGCGCGCCAGTGCGTCACGCTGGATGGCGATATCTATCTGGCCAGCCCGGCCGGCGGCATCACCCGAATGGGGCCAGACGGGGTTATCCTGGCGGAAAACAGCGAGTCGGTCACCGGCCTTGCGGTCGGAGACTTCAATGGCTCGCGCCTCGTGCTCGCCACCGATGGCGCCAGCGGCCAGGTGCACACTTTCCATGCACTCGACCTGCTGCCAGCCACGGAATTGACCATTGTCGACGGGCTGAGCACGCCGGGTGTCGAACAGCCGGCAGGCATTGCGGTCACGCCGGAATCCTACGGCTTCACGGCCTATATTTCAGGCATGATTGCCGTGTTCGATCAGTCCGATCAACGCATCAAAGTGATTTCCAACGATGCTGCCGCGCGGTCGCTGGTCAGCGCCGACTGATCGTAGAAAGCCGCAATTTGGTGATGTGAAGAATGAGGGCCTGTCCGGCGGACAGGCCCGTTTTTACATGGAGCGGCGCGCGGTCCAGGCCGCGCCAAGCGTGGCAGTGAAGAGCAGGATCGCCCCGGCCTGGTGGGCCAGAGACAATCCGAGCGGCACCACCGCCAGCAGGGCCGAGATACCGAGCGCGATCTGGGCGATCAGCAGGGCCGGCAATACGATCATGAAGGGTTTGAGCGCCACACGTGGTTCGCGCCAGATCGCGGCCGCAAAGGCCAGCACCGCCAGGGCGACGATATAACCGGTCCAGCGATGATTCTGCTGAACCGCCGCCCGGCTCTCGAAGATCGCCTGGAAGAATGGCATCCCGCCGAGATAATCCTCCGGCACCCATTGTCCGTCCATCAGCGGCCAGCTGTTATAGATACGCCCGGCATCAAGCCCGGCGACGAAGGCACCGAGCAGGATCTGGAGGAAGATCAGCGTCAGCAGGGCCGCTGCCGCGCCCACCAGTCGCCCCTGGCGCACAGGCGGCGGGCCGAAGCGGGCATTGAGGCCGAACCAGACGCTGGCGCCCAGGATCAGGAAGGCCATGCCGAGATGCACGGCCAGCCGGTATTGGCTGACATCAAGCCGGTCGACCAGGCCGCTTGCGACCATCCACCAGCCGATCCCGCCCTGCAGCGCGCCCAGGCCGAGCAGGGCCAGCAGGCGCGGCTTGAGATGGGCGCTGATCGAACCGCGCAGCCAGAACACCAGCAAGGGCAGGCCATAGACCAGGCCGATCATGCGGCCGAGCTGGCGATGTCCCCATTCCCACCAGAAAATCGAGCGGTAATCGTCCAGCGTCATGGCGGAGTTCTGTTGCTGGAATTCCGTCGTCTGCTGATAGAGGCGAAAGGATGAATCCCAGTCGGAGCTGGTCAGCGGCGGGATCGCGCCGGAGAGCGGCTTCCATTCAGTGATCGACAGCCCGCTATCGGTCAGCCGCGTCGTGCCCCCGACCAGAATCATGGCGCAGACCATAAGGGCAACGATAAAGAGCCAGTTCGATACTGCCTGGCTGGACCTGGAGCGATAGGACATGGAGCCTCCTGCTATAGGTAGGCTTGGTAACGCATCGCACGCCGGGAACAAGCCGAAATGGCGGCGCTCTGATGTCGCAGGCAGAGGAAGTTGGGTTGGTCCGCAAGTGGCGGCAGGAAA
>JBNMNI010000101.1:0-5838 GCA_051275375.1 Maricaulis sp.
CGCGGGGCATCCGTCCGGGATGACAAGCTGTTTGATTTATTGAAGAAAAAATGACGCCGCGGCAGGTCTCCCCGCCTCAGCCTTTAAACCCCATCGCGATCAGAAACGTCTCGGCGCTTTCGGAACGGCTTGAGGCCGGTTTGAAATGGCGCACCTTGCCGAAGCGTTGTTTGAGCTGTTCCAGCAGCTCGGTCTCGGCGCCGCCCTGGAAGACCTTGGCGATGAAGAAACCGCCCGGTTTCAGGGTTTCGAAGGCGAACAGGGTCGCCAGCTCGACCAGGCCGACAATGCGGACATGGTCGGTGTTTTTATGGCCGGTGGTCCAGGGTGCCAGATCGGAGATGACGCCGTCGGCCGGGCCGCCCATCGCCGCCTTGACCATGTCGGGCGCGTCATCCTCGGTGAAATCCTTCTCGAAGATGGTGGCGCCATCGATGGGGTCAATGGGGAGAAGATCGATGCCGATCACTTCGCCGACGCCCTTCTTGACGCAAACCTGCAGCCAGCCGCCCGGCGCCGAACCAAGATCGACAATGCGCATGCCCGGCTTGATGAAGCGGAAACGCTCATCCAGCTCGATCAGCTTGTAGGCGGCGCGAGAGCGATAGCCCTCCATCTGGGCTTTCTTGACATAGGGATCATTGAGCTGGCGCTGCAGCCAGTTCTTCGACGAGGTCTTGCGGCCGCGCGCGGTTTTCACCCGCTCGAACAATTGTTTCGAGGCGCGGCTATCGCCGCCCTTGGTCACGGGTCCGCCGACGCGGCGGCGGCGATTATTCTCGTCGACCGGCGGGGTATCGCTGGCTGGTTTGTTGTTGGTGTCGTCGTCTTCGTCCGAAGGTCCACTCATGTGCTGGTCTCTCCCGGCGATTTTTTCCTGCGACGGCGCGTTTTGGTGCGGCGCATCAGATTGAGCAACAAGCCCTCGCGCAGGCCACGATCGCCAACGCGCAATGTCTCTGCCGGCCACAGCTCGGCGACCGCTTCATATATCGCACAGCCCGCCAGTACCAGCTCGGCACGGTCACTGCCGATCGTCGGCTCGAGCGACCGGCCGGCCAGATCGAGATCGCGCAGGCGTGTACAGGCTTCGCGCGCCTCGGCGCAGCTCATCCACAGCCCGTCGACCTTGGCGCGCTCATAGCGCGGCAGGCGCAAATGCACGCCGGCGATCGAGGTCACCGTGCCCGACGTGCCGACCAGATGCGCCCGCCCCTCGGAAAAGATCGTGCGCATGGAGCGCGCGCCACGCGGTGTCTTCATCAGCTCGCGCACATAGGATTTCATCTCATTATACCAGGCGTCACGATCCTGGCGCTCGGGAAAGCGCTCCGCCAGGGTGACGACACCGACCGGCGTCGAGGTCCAGGAGCGCACCGGCGGACGGCCGCCGCTCTCCAGCCCGCCACGCTCGCGCCAGGCGGCCAGATCGACCCAGGACAATTCGGTCGAACCACCGCCGATATCGATCACCAGCGCCGCATCCTTGGCCTCGTCGAGCAGATCGAGACAGCCATGCAGCGCCAGGCGGGCCTCTTCCTCCGGCGTGATGAGATCAAAGCTGATCCCGGTCTCCGCCTTGACCCGCTCAAGAAATGCAACGCCATTGCTGGCCTCGCGGCAGGCCTGGGTGGCGATGGCGCGATGACGCACGAGCGGATGGCGTGCCAGCTTGTCGGCACAGATGCGCAGGGCTTCAACGGCCCGGTCCATGGCGCCCTGGGACAGCACGCCATGCGCGTTCAGGCCCTCGCCCAAGCGCACGACGCGCGAGAAGGCATCGATCACCTGAAACCCGCCACTCGTGCGTTGTGCGAGCAGCATGCGGCAATTATTTGTACCCAGATCGATCGCGCCGTACACGGGAGATGGCGGCCGGCGCCGCCCGCTCCGCTTGCGTGCGGCGGATCCAGTCCCCGAATCATCCGGGGGCGAAGGCTCCGCCATGTCAGTCCTCTCGCCAGCAAGGTGCGCCCGCAAGGGCTGGCGCAACACGATCTGGCCCAAATTTGTCTTGATCATCAGCATACGCGTCTTCCACCTTGCCGCAAGGCGGCGTAACGCAAGCAGGACGGACTGGCCGCGCGGCGCCTGCGGCACCGACTGCGATTGGCCCACGAGAAATTAACGGGCAAGGTTCAGAGTGTTGTGATGGAAATGCGTGAAGCAAAATTCGGCCTGGGCGATGTCGTCCGCCACCGCCTCTACCCGTTTCGCGGCGTCGTCGTCGATGTCGATGCCGAATTCTCCAATTCGGAGGACTGGTATCAGGCGATCCCGGCGGAAGTCCGGCCCGACCGCGACCAGCCGTTTTACCATCTGCTGGCCGAGAATGATGACAGCTATTACGGCGCCTATGTCTCGGAGCAGAATCTGTTGCCCGACGCGGAAAACGGTCCGATCGGCCATCCCCAGGTGCATGAGGCTTTCGAGACGTTTGACGGCACGCGCTATATCCTGAAACCCATGCCGCAAGCCTCCAATTAACCGGCCATAAACCCTGCCGCCAATCGGTTTGATCGCTGGCGCGCGCCGGCGCCTGTCTGGCCCGTGACTTGCTGACGATCAGGCATGAGCCCGGATTGAGACATCCGGGGCGCGCGATCCAGGGTGAGGCTTATGACTGACACGCGAAATATGGGTATCGATACGCTGCGCGGCCTCGCTTGCGTCCTGCTGGTGGCTTTCCATGTGATCGGGGAAGCACCCGAGCATGGGCTGCGTCTCGATTGGGATCACCCCTTCGCCCAGTTCTCGGCCCTGTTCTTCCATTTGCGCATGCCGCTCTTCGCGATGCTTTCGGGCTTCGTCTATGGCTACCGGCCGATCCGGCGCGGTGAAGGCGGCAAATTCCTGACCGGCAAGGGCCGCCGCCTGGTCCTGCCCTATCTGTTCGCGGCAACCGCCTTCGCGGTGGTCAACACCGTGCTGGGCGGCGCCTTCGCGGTCGCGCCGGCCGATTTCTGGCAGGTCTATGTGGAACCCTATGCGCATTTCTGGTTCCTGCACTCCATCCTGACGATCTTCCTGGTGATCGCAGCGCTGGACTGGATCTGGCCGCGCGCGCCGCTGGCTGTCGCGGTCGGCTTTCTCGCCGTCTCCTCGGCCCTGTTCCTGACGCCGTTTGGCGATGGCATCAAATTCCTCTCCTTCTTCCACACGCCCTATCTGGCGCCCTTCTTCGCGCTCGGCCTGGTGATCAACCGGATGGAGCTGGCCAAGGTGGGACAATTGCCGCGCCGCCTCGTCTCGACCGTGCTGGTCGGCGGGCTGGTCTGCATGTTCGCGGTGCACGCCTATATCGTGCTGAGCGATCCGGGCCATGAGCTGCTGCGCCGCGATTTCGTCGCCCTGGGCCTGGGCCTGTGCTTCTCCGGCGCGCTGATCATGCACCGCTTCACCGTCGCGCCGCTGGCCTGGCTCGGGCAGTATTCCTTCTCGATCTATCTCTACCATATGTTCGGCGCGCTCGGCCTGCAGATGGTCTATAATTATATCGGCATGCCCGACCCGGCCCTCGGACTGGCGCTCGGCATGATCGCCGGGCTCGGCGCACCGGTGGTGTTCCAGATCGTGACACTGCGCATTGGCGGCATCGCCCCCGTGCTCGGACTGGGGCTGAAATCGCGGCGCAAGCCGGGCGCACGCGCCGCCGCCATCCCGCGGCCGGCCAGCGCGATCTGACAGGGCCCCCGGCCGCAAGCATAAAAAAGCCAGGACCGGCTACGGTCCTGGCTTTTTTACGTCCGCTTGTTGTTGACCGGGCCTCAGCCCTTGACGACTTCCTGTTCAATCGCGCCGAAAATGGAATGCCCGGCCGCATCCTTCATCGAGATGCGCACGGTATCGCCATAGCGCATGAAGGGCGTTGAGGGCTTGCCGGTTTCGATCGTCTCGATCATGCGGATTTCGGCGATGCAGGAATAGCCAACCCCGCCCTTGGCGACCGGCTTGCCGGGCCCGCCATCGAGCTTGTTGGAGACCGTGCCCGAGCCGATAATCGTGCCGGCCGTCACCGGGCGCGTCTTGGCGAGATGGGCGATCAGCTGACCGAAATCGAACGTCATGTCGGTGCCGCACTCGGCCTTGCCGAACAGCTCGCCATTATATTTCACCAGCAGGGCGCCGTGCAGCTTCTTGCCGTCCCAGGCCGTGCCGAGTTCGTCCGGGGTGACGGCGACCGGCGAGAAGGCCGTCGGCGGTTTGGACTGGAAGAAGCCGAAGCCCTTGGCCAGCTCGCCCGGGATCAGACCGCGCAGGGAAACATCATTGACCAGCATGACCAGGCGGATCGCCTTGGCAGCCTCGTCGGGCGAACAACCGGCCGGCGCATCGCCGGTGATAACGGCGACCTCGCCTTCCATGTCGCAGCCCCAGGCCTCGTCGCCGAGCGGGATATTATCGCGCGGGGCGAGGAAGGCATCGGATCCGCCCTGATACATCAAAGGATCGGTCCAGAAGGTCTCCGGCATTTCCGCATTGCGCGCCTTGCGCACGAGTTCGACATGATTGACGTAGGCCGAGCCATCGGCCCACTGATAGGCGCGCGGCAGAGGCGACAGCGCCTCACGCTCGTGGAAACGTTCCGAGGGAATGGTCTCGCGCTCGAGCTGCTCGGCCAGGGTGCGCAATTCCGGTTCGCAGCGGGCCCAGTCGTCGAGCGCCGCCTGCAGCGTCGGTGCGATCAGGCTGGCATCAGTGCACCAGGCCAGATCTCTCGAAACAACAACAAGTTTTCCATCGCGATGACCGTTTTTCAGCGAAGCGAGTTTCATGTGCGTAGACTTCCCTTGTTGTGAATTCCCAGCGAGTTTTCATCGCTTCAGTGTGGCGCAAGCCGGTTCACTCCGCCAGCAAAGGATGCGGCATTGCACCGGCGCGCGGTGAGGACGGAAACAGCCCGTAACTCCAGTCGATAATCGCCTCGAGCGACGGCCCGATCATTTCGGCAGCCTGCCTGGCCTCGGCCGCGCGGCGAGAGGCGCTGTGGGCCTGGGCCGGGTCTTTCGAATCCTGGCCGAGCAAGGGCCCCGCGACGGTGGACCGGGCATGTTCGGCTCCAAGTCCGAGGCCAAGAAAACTGTCGACGGCCACCAGCCCCGCCTCGGGTGAAAGCAGGAAGCGGTCACCATCAAGCGAGGCGAAACGCGCGGCGCCGCCCGCACGCGCCGCCTCGAGGAAAGCCGCGATCTGCATGTGCCAGACCAGGGCGGCGATCTGCAGATCGGAGAGCTTGAACAGATCGCGCGGCGGCGTGCGGGCGATCGGATGCCCGTCCATCGCGAAGATCACGAAGAGTTGCCGCGCGAAGGCGCGCCCCTGCTCGCCTTTCTTGGCGATGGAAAGGAGAAAGGCGCGAATGTCGGAATAGAGCAGCAAGTGCCGCGCCTCGGGCAGCAGGCCGGCGACATCGCCGATCAGATTATTGACGGTATTGGTCGGCTTGATGGTGACATGCTCGCGCCGCACGAAGGGGCGCGAGAGCAGCGACAGGACCGGGCCCAGCTCGCGCTGCTAGGCGTCCGCGCCCTGCATGCGCTTCATATTGGCCAGGCTCATCAGCACCGCCGGCTCGCGCAGGCTGAGATTGGCGCCCGGCTTGTCGAGGCAGCGCGACAACAGGGTCGAGCAGCAAAATGCTGTGTGCCAGATGAAATTCGGTGCCCGTTTCGGCAACGCCAGCATCGCGAAATCGCTGACCGGTTGGGAGAGCTGCTGCGCGCCGGAACGGTCCCAGCGTTCATCCAGGAAGGCCTGGTCCGCCAGCGCCTTGCGGCTGACCCGCGTCAAACGCAAGGTGTGGGCATTGGCATCATGCGCATCGGGAAACCAGGCCGG
>JBNMNI010000102.1:0-5754 GCA_051275375.1 Maricaulis sp.
GGCGATCTCGCGGCGCGAGCTGGTGTCGGAACGCCTGTCAGACACGATTGTGCGCCGCGGCGATGACGAGACGGTGGCGGTCCTGATCAGCAATGATGGCGCCAGGATCTCGCGCCAGACTTTCGAGACCGTCGCCGAGCGCGCCGAGCGCTCGCAGGTGCTGCACGCCCCGATCGTCACGCGCAAGGACACGCCGGCCGACCTGCTCAGCGACTTGCTGCTGACCGTGGAGAACCGGCTGCGCGACCATATTCTCGAGCGCTTCGATGGGATGGACCCGGCCCTGGTCGAGCAGGCTCTCGCAGCCTCGCACACACGTCTGAGCAAGCGCATGAATGACGACAAGGAGCTGGAAGCGGCCCGCAAATTCGTGCGCGGCATGTCCGTGCGCAAAATGCTGAATGGCGGCTTGCTGGCGCGCCTTCTGCGCGAACGCGAAATGACCCGCTTTCAAGTCGCCTTCGCCGAGATGGCTGGTGTCGATATCATGGCCGCACGCCGCGCCATCGAACAGGAATGCATCGACCCGCTGGCGCTGATCTGCCGCTCGGCCGGCTTCGACAAGGCCTTGTTTGTCACCCTGGCCGTGCTGCGCAGCAAAGCCACCGAAGACGCTTTCCGCGACGCCAAGGAACTGAGCCTGCTCTATGACCGCATCACGGTCGAGGATGCCGCCCGCGCCATGCGCTTCTGGCGCTTGCGCCGGGATATGGCAGCCTAGGAGCGGGATGCCATCACATCCAGTCCCTGCAGGGACAAGTCCCGCCATGTGCTAGGCTGAGGCCCGTACAGTGAAAGGACTTCCCGCATGTCACAATCCCTCGACCGCTTTTCCGCCTTAAGTGAGGCTCTGCGCGACGAGAAACCGCGCCCCGAACGTCAGGCGGCGGCCTTTGCGGCGGCGGCGCAGGTGCATACGTCCGGAGAGATCGCTCCGCTCGTTGCGGCAACCAGGGCTCGCTACGAAGCCTTGAACTCGGCGCTCGGCGGTTTCCGCGCGCCCGAAGGCGCCATGCGCTGGGTCTATGCTGCCATGCTGGCGGCGCACGGCGTCGAGATCAGCCATTTTCTCGGTGCCCGCGCTGCGCTGCGCGACGAGCGTGTGGCGTCGAAGACCGGCGGCCTGCATGCGGGCGGGTCACGCGCCGCCCTGATCCTCAGCCTCGGTGAAGCCGGGCCGCAGGCGGTGCAGGCCTTCTTTGAGATGAAACGCGCCCTGCGCCCGCCCTGGTGGCGTTCCGACAATGCCGTCACCGATACATTTGCCGCCGCCCACGTCCTGTCCGGCTCGCGCCCGGAAACGGTCAAGGCGGCGCGCGAGCACGCTGAAGCCGTCTTCGCCGCCGACCGTCGCGCCCGTGACTACAAGCGTGACGGTGCCCGCCAGTGCGTGCTGCTCGAACAGGCGCCGGAAATGGTGCTGGCCCGCTTCAACGCTCTCGAGGATGCCCGCCGGGCCGACCGTTTTCTACGCGCGCGCACTGATCGCTCACTGACGATGGAATGGGCCGTCGCCGACCGCTCTCCCGCAGACCTGGTGGAACTTGTCCGGATCGTGCGGGCAATGCCGAACCATCTGACATCGGTGGGCTATTGCCGCACCCGGCTCGCCGGGCTGATCGCCTTCGACGATTGCGGCCATGACCCTGCCCGCAGTGCCAGCGCCCTCGCCGCGGTGATCGCCGCCCAGGCCGCCATGATTGCCGCGATCACGGCAGGCACGGTCGCGGCCACCTCGGCGGCCGGGAGCTAGGGCAGTTCCTGGATCGGTGTGCCGGCGGCAGACTGCGGCGGTGAAAACAGCTCGGCGCCCTGTTCCAGATAGATCGAGCTGGACGGGAAGGCGAAATCGGTCCCGGCTTCCTCGACAATCGTCTTGATCGTGAAAGCGAGCTCTTCCTTCAGTGCCAGCCACTCACCCCAATTGGTCGTTTTGGTGAAGCAATACAGCATGAAATCGATCGAGGACGGGCCGAAACTGTCGACCCGCATGAAAGTTGAGACTTCCGGAGCCTGGGCATAGTCCGGATGGCGGGTGACATAGTCCAGCACGCGATCACGAATGGTCTTCAATTGCTCAACCGTGGTGTCATAGCGCACGCCGATCACCCAATAGGTGCGGCGATGGGTCATGCGGGAAAAATTCGTCACTGCATTGTCGGAGAGCTTCGAATTGGGAACATAGACCGGCCCCTTGTCGAACCGGCGCACCAGGGTGGAGCGGAAATTGATCTCCTCCACCGTGCCCTCGACAACACCATCGACCTTGATCCAGTCGCCGGGCAAGAAGCGCTTCTCCCCGAGGATCAGCAGGCCGGCGATCAGATTCTTGAACAGATCCTGGGCCCCAAGCCCGACGGCAACCCCGAACAGGCCGAGGCCGGCAATAATGCCGCCGACCGGAATATCCCAGATCTGCAGCACGGCAGCCGCACCGACAATGATGAACAGGATCCGCATCGCCTTGGTCAGCCAGTCGAGCATGACCGGGGTGAGCGCATTTTCCAGCGCCCGCATCAGATGGATGAAGGGATCGACCGCATTGTGCAGGGCCCAGAAAATCCCGATCGCCACCAGGGAGGGAATGATCCGGTCAGCCTCGGTAATGCCCCCACCTTCGGTTCCGGCTTCGAAAATCTTCAGCGCGAAAAACAGCGAGATGGTGACCGGCAATAATTTGAGCGGCCCGGCAACGGCATCGACAATGGCATCGTCAATCCCGTTCTTGGTCTTGCCTGCCATGCGTTTGAGCACGGTGACAATTGACCCGGCGACAACCGATCTCAGCGTGATTCCCAGCAGGATCACGATCATCGCGGTCAGACCATGCCCGACGCTGACGCCGAGAAACGAGGTCTGCCAGACAGCGACGGTCTGGGCCCATAATTCACCCGACTGGGCTAGAAACCCCGTCTCCGCCTGCAGGCGCATCATGAGGCGCGCTCCCGGACCCGGTGGAATTTCAGTTGCGGGAATTTCTCCTCCGAATAGGAAACTTCCCAATTGCTCTTGGCGAGGAAGACCGGATTGCCGTCAATATCGACTGCCATGGCCGATTTGTGCCGGTCGGCGAAGGCCTCGATATCTTCCTCGGTGCCGCCAATCCAGCGCGCCGTCTCATAGGGCGCCGCCTCGAAGGCAACCTCGAGCCCGTATTCCGCCGCAACACGTTCGCGCATCACATCGATCTGCAGCGAGCCGACCGCGCCGACGATGAAATCGCCGCCGAGCACAGGGCGGAAGAGCTGGGTAACGCCCTCCTCGGCCAGGCTTTCCAGCGCTTTCTTGAGATGTTTCGCCTTGAGCGGATCGGCCAGCCGGGCGCGGCGCAGCATTTCCGGGGCGAAATTCGGAATGCCGGAAAACCGCATCCGGCCGCTCTCCGACAGGCTGTCACCGACGCGCAATGTGCCGTGATTGGGAACGCCCATCACATCGCCGGCAAAAGCTTCATCGGCGATCTCGCGGTCCTGGGCAAAGAACAGGATGGGCGAGGAGACGGTGAGCTGTTTGCCCGCTTCGGTCTTCAATTTCATGCCGCGGCGGAACTTGCCCGAGCACAGGCGTACAAAGGCGACCCGGTCGCGGTGATTGGCGTCCATATTCGCCTGCACCTTGAACACGAAGCCGGAGACTTCCTTGTCGCCGGGCTGGACATAGGTCTGCTCGCCCGCGATCTGCACCTTCATCGCCGCCGGTCCAGGGATCTTGTCGGCCAGCCCGTCGAGCAATTCGCGCACGCCGAAGCCGCGCAGCGCCGAGCCGAAGAAGACCGGCGTCATATGACCTTCCAGAAAACTCTGGGGATTGTAGGCGGGGCATAATTCGAGCGCCACTTCGGCGCCGTCCCGCGCTTCGGCGATTTCCGCCTCCGACAACAGTTCACGGATTTCCGGGCCATCCAGCGAGAGCCGCTCGGAGGCCGCCTCGCGGTCATGCTCGACGCCGGGGCGCTGATACAGCACGAATTCATTGGTGGTCAGATCGACCACGCCCTTGAAGCGCTGGCCGGAACCGACCGGCCATTGCATCGGCACGGCGTCGAGCGCCAGCTTGTCCTGGATGTCCTGCAGCAGATCGACCGGGTCGAGCGCCTCGCGGTCCATTTTATTGATCAGGGTGACGATCGGTATATCGCGCAGGCGGCAAACCTCGACCAGTTTCAGCGTCCGCGGCTCAACGCCCTTGGCGGCGTCGAGCACCATGATGGCGCTGTCCGCGGCTGTCAGCGTGCGATAAGTGTCCTCGGAGAAGTCTTCGTGACCGGGCGTATCGAGCAGGTTGAAGAGCAGGCCGCGATGCTCGAACGTCATCACCGAGGCGGAGACCGAGATACCGCGCTCCTGCTCGATCTTCATCCAGTCGGATCGTGTGCGGCGGTTTTCGCCGCGCGCCCGCACCTGCCCGGCCATGCGGATCGCGCCGGCGGAGAGCAGCATGGTCTCGGTCAGCGTGGTCTTGCCGGCATCGGGATGTGAGATAATGGCGAAGCTTCGGCGACGCGCCCATTCCGGCGCATCAATCGTCGGAGAAGTCATGAACTGGCTCGCTGAGGATGCAAGCCCCGAACTAGCCCGATCAGTGGGCGCTGTGCAAGTTTTCCGTCACACGGCTCCAGACTTCATCATTGATGACGCCGGGCTCCAGCTGACCGTCATTCTGGCGCTTCCAGAGATAGGTCAGGATGAGGAGCGGTACATTGGCAAATCTCAATCCGACATCATCGGGGCTGCCGGCTTTGTCGGGGCGAACCCCGAGCAGCGCATTGGCGCCCGGGGCGCGATAGGCAATCAGGGCCGCCAGGTGTTTGGTGCGGTCAGGCTTGTTGGTCGCCATGCGTGGATCGACATAAAGCGCCTCGCGCAGCAGCAAGGTGAGATGAGCCGTGGTCAGGGTCTCGAACTGGGAAGGAGGCAATGGAATCGTGCCGTCCTTGAGGACCGACACCAGATCGCCCAGATCGAAAACGACTTCATTGAACAGGAACAACATCGAAAGTCCGCACCATTTTGCCAGTATGACAATGGCCACCCTAGTCCGGGGGGCGTTAAGAATCCTCCACCGGCTCGGTTAAAAAATTGCGACCTTTTCGATCCTCGATCTCGATCACCCAGATGTCCGGATCGTCATCGGCCCGGCGGCGACAATAGGCATCGATCTCGGCCTCTTCGACGGGCTGGTCGCGATAACGGGTCCAGATCCGGTCCCCGTTCTGGTCCCGCGCCGGGACAAACAACTCTGCCTGTCCGCTCAGATTTGCCACCTTGACGAGCACTGCGCCCGCATCCTCGTCTCCGTGGCGAGTTACGTAGACGGCGGCCAGACCTAATTCAGCCCTGCGCAACAGGGCTTCCACCCAGAATTTCGTCTTCAATCGAATCATTTTCATTGCTGGCCGCTGAATTGCTTAATACTCTGTTAACGGGGTAAGGGAGCGTTCCATGTTTGTACGAGTTGCGTTAGTAGCGATGGCACTTTGTGCGTCGGTGACAGGTCAGATTCTGGCTCAGGGGAATCAGGACGATCCGTCCGCCAACACCCTGGACCAGATTGCCACGGAAGGCACCCGGATCGAAGAGCGCACGCTCGCTGATCTCGAGACCGGGATGGACGCCTTCGTCCTCTCATCCAGCCAGCCCAGAACCCGCATCCGCTTCTATCTGCCGCCCAATACCTATGCCGGGGAAGCCTGGCTTCGCCTCGCAGCCCGCCCCGCCAGCGATAATTCCAGCGGTCGGATCCAGGTTTCGATCA
>JBNMNI010000103.1:0-5717 GCA_051275375.1 Maricaulis sp.
GCAGCGGCGATCGAGGATTCAACCGGTGTCTGCAGCAATTCCTCCAGCGAGCGGTGGACCAGATCGCTATTGGCCCAGACATGGGCGTTTCGCTCCTGGTGCAGGGCCCATTCCTCGAAGCGCTGCATGGTGCTGGTGAGAACCGACCGCAGTGTCGAGGCATTGGTTTCACGGGCCGAAGCCACCAGCGCGCGATCGCCCGCCATTACGGCGAGGAAGACGACCAGAATGAAACTGAGGGCGAGAACGCCGGGCAGGACCAGGCCGAACCAGCCGTCAGCCTCGATCGCGCGCTGCCAGGACGGCGTCGCATCCGATGCGTCGGCGCCCGGTTCTGCAGATGGATCGCCCCCGGCGGTGAGTTTCATTCGAATCGATCCCAGCCCGGCATTTTTGAACATATCGTGCAAAAAAGGTCCGCCGGCGCGTCAGCCTGTTTGCGATGATAGCCGATTTCTTTCATTGGCGCCGAGTTTCCGCTCACACCGTGCCAGCCGCCCGCCCGGGCCATGCCCGGCGCGCGATGGGCGACATCACCAATGCCAGGCCCTGGCGGCACCGTGATAGATCTCCGCCAGCCGACGCCGGGTGCCGCCGGAGGTGTCGTCCGGCAGGTTGGAGGGGGAAAACCAGTCCACGCACTCGATTTCGCCCTCGCTTCGGGTCTCGCAGCCGATCCAGTCAGTGGCGCGGAACAGCAAGACATGGTCGCCGCGGAATGACCGGTGATTGGCGTATATCCCGAGCAGTTCCGGATCGCCGGTCAGCTCGACACCGGCTTCCTCGGACAATTCGCGCCCGACAGCAAAGGCCGCTGTTTCGCCAGCCTCGACACCGCCGCCCGGCAAATGCCAACCATCGATATAGGTGTGTTTCACCAGGGCGATATGGCCATCGGGCCGCTCGGCGATTGCACGAACCCCCAGCGTCGCACCGCGCGTCAACCGCCAGAAGTTGTGCATGAAGGGCCGTGCCAGCGGCTCGATCCGTGCCCGCCACCTCATACCGATTCCGGCACTGGCAAGTCGGGCAGCGGCACGCTATGTACGGTCAGTCCTGTTGCTTTTCCGGAGATGTTTTCCATGTATGCCCTGATCGCTGTTGGCCTCGTCGCAGGCGTGTTCGCCCTGCTCAACCTTATCGAATTTCGCCGTCTCGACTAAACCCTGATCCGCAGCGCCCGGTAGGTATATGCCCGCTATCCTCTACGCTCCGCTGATTCTGGCGGGAATCGTTCTTTTGCTGTTCGGCGGCGATTTTCTCGTCCGCGGCGGAGCCGCGCTGGCGCGGCTGTGGCGCTTGCCGCCGCTTATGGTCGGATTGACGATTATCGCCTTCGGCACTTCGGCGCCCGAACTCGTCGTCAGTGTGCAATCGGCACTGACCGGCGTGCCCGGCCTCGCGGTCGGCAATATCGTCGGCTCGAATATCGCCAATTTCCTGCTGGTGCTTGGCCTTCCGGCCCTGCTCGGCACGATCCACACCACCACACCCGGCCTGCGGCGAAACGCGATATTTGCGCTGGCCGCCGCCATCGCCCTGATCATCGTCGCCTGGGATCGCCAGGTGTCTCTGGGGGAGAGCACCATATTGCTGGCCGCAATCGTCGGCTATGTCGCGCTGCTCGGTTTCCAGGCCCGCAAGAAGACCGACGATCCGACCCTGGCCGAACTCACCGATATCGAGCATATCGACGGTCTGCCCAAGACAATGCCGACAATCCTGTTTGCCCTGATCGCCGGACTCGTCGCCCTGCCGGTCGGCGCCCAGATGATCGTCACCGGCGGCACTGCCGCCGCGCAGGACCTGAATGTCGATCCGGCGCTGATCGGGCTGACCGCCGTTGCGCTCGGGACATCCCTGCCGGAGCTGGCAACCGTGGTCATGGCTTCGGTCAGGCGCCAGGCCGATCTGGCGATCGGCAATGTTATCGGCTCGAATATCTTCAACGTCTTTGCCGTCGGCGGCGCGACCGGCGTTGCGGCCACCCTTGTGGGCACGCCGCTCCCCGTCGCGGAGAGCTTCTTCCAGCTGGACCTGTGGGTGATGCTTGCCGCAAGCGTATTGGTCGCCGGGATTGTCCTGCTACGGCGTCCGATCACCCGCTGGCTCGGCCTGACCCTCACGCTCGGCTATCTGGCCTATATCGCCGTCCTGACCCGGTCTGTGCTGAGCTGACGCCGCCCGCCTGCAGCCCCGGGGGCGGCAGGCGGCTGCATCATATATGACTATCCCGATCCGGGCGTTGCGACGCAAACAGGGCGCATCCGTGTCTGCGAGAGTCCGATGCCGCCACCTGACGATCAGATTCACTTGGGAATTGAACCCCATGCCAGCACCGGCATGGAGCTCAGTGCCGAACTCGGGGTCTTCCGCCGCTTTGCCGTGGAGATGATCGCGATTCAGTCCGAGGAGGCCCTGCTCTGGCACGTCGCCCGCAATGTCGTCGGACGGATGAATTTCAGCGATTGCGTCGTCTATGGCTTCGAGCCCTCAGGCAATATTCTGCGCCAGGCGGCCGCGATCGGCGACAAGACGCCGGCCGGCCAACCCGATATCATTCTCAACCAGCTGACCATCCGTATCGGCGAAGGCATCACCGGTACCGTGGCGCAGTCGCGCACGCCGATGGTCGTCAATGATCTGCGCGCCGACCCGCGCTACATACCGGACATCTCCGAGGCCGGTTCGGAGATCTGCGTCCCGATTCTCAATGGCGATGAATTGCTCGGCGTCATCGATTGCGAACATCCGGAAACCGGTCGTTTCGGCGCCCGGGAGCTGGCCATCCTGACCTCGGTCGCGGCGCTGACGGCCGCGCAGCTGATCCAGTGCCGGATGATTCGGGAGAGCCATACGACGCGGATGGAGCTGGCGCGGGCGCTGGAAATCTCGAAACGGGCGCAGCTCGGCCGAAACCGGTTTCTCGCCAACGCCTCGCATGAATTGCGCACACCGCTCAATGCGATCATCGGCTTTTCCAGCCTGCTTGCACGGCCCGGCTATTATACGGCCGATCCGGAGCGGGGAGAGGAACAGGTCGCCACCATACTGGAAGCCGGCCAGCAACTGGCATCGATGGTCAATGACATATTGGAGATCACTGCCGCAGCCGGAGGCCAGCTGGTGCCCGCACCGGAGTGTCTCGATGTCGGCTGGGAAGTTGAAGAAGCGACCCTCAAATTCCGCAGCCGCCCCGACCAGCCGGAAATCCTCATCGAAACCATCGGCGATCCGGACGCGATGCAAGCCTGGTTCGATATCCGGCACCTGCACAAGATTCTCGCCCGACTGACCGAGCACGCCATCCAGTCCTCACCCCCCTCAAGCCCGGTAAAAATCCGTATCTCGCGGGACGCCGACCGGGTCAATGTCGCGATTTGCGACCGCGGGCCCGAAATTCCTGCCAGCTCGCTGAAGACAATCTTCAGCCCATTCAGCCGCGAGCCCGGCACCGCCTGTGCAGGTCCGAAATGCACCCGGCTGGGCCTGACCCTTGCCCGCGAACTCGCGCAGGCCAATCTCGCCGAGATCAGCGCCGCGAGCCGTCCCGGCGAGGGCAATGAATTCACGCTCCGGCTACCCGCCTGCACAGAGCTCAACGGATTCAATCCGGATACAGACCACTGATCAGGTCTTGCGGCGGAACCGGGTGAGACCGACGGCCGCTGCATCGGGGTAGGCGTCGATCTTGCGGGTCGTCACCTGGGCGGCGACCACGGATGGCGGGCTCAGAGCCACGCTCAGTATCGCACCGCAGAGCGTTTCCTGCAGGTCGAACTGAGTGTCCTCCAAAGCCTTGATACCATTCATGATGTAATCATAATCGATCACGGTCCCGATATCGTCGGAACCACACCATGACTTGTCGACCACTGTGATGACATCGACGAGGACGCGCTGGCGCACGCCGCGCTCGTGATCGTGAATGCCGATCTCGACATTGAGCTTCACGCCCTCGAGCCGGTAGATGAAGACATCCTCGCCCGTCGCATTGGCCAGCGCATTCTCGATAACCTGGTCCAGTCTCACGGGTATCAATCCTCAATCAGGCCGGCAGCATACATCACATCGCCATTGCGTGCGTCGAGGTGCTGGCCGCCATCAACAATGATGGTCTCGCCCGTCATCGAGGGCGTCGCAAGAATGAAACGCACTGTGCGCACGATGTCATCGGGCGTCGAGCCGCCCTGCATCGGGTTGAGCGTGTGGGCACGCTGGAACTGCGCCGCCGATTGCCCGCCCGAAGGCAGGGTCAGACCCGGCGCGATCGCATTGACCCGCACGCGCGGCGCAAAGGCCATCGCCATCGTCGTTGTCGCGCCGAGAAGCGCGTGTTTGGCCAGGGTGTAGGAGAAGAAATCCGGATTGAGATTGAAAAGCTTCTGGTCGAGGATATTGATGATACAGCCCGAGGCGCGCGCCTCATGCCGGCGCGCCATGGCGGAGGCGAGCAGGACCGGGCCCATCAGATTGACCCGCAGGGCCAGATCAAGCGCGTCCGCCTCGACCGTTTCAGGACGATCCATCTCGAACACCGAGGCGGAATTGACCAGAAGGTCGATGCGGCCCAGCCCCTCGGCGAAGGCGTCGACACCGGCGCTGTTGGCGAGGTCGAACTGCACGGTGCTCGCCGAGCCGCCAGCCTCACGGATCGCTGCCTCAATCGCACGTGCCTGCGTGCCCGAGCTGTTGTAGTGAATAATGACGTGCCAGCCATCCTCGGCCAGGGCGCGCGCAATTTTGGCACCCAGGCGCTTGCCGCCACCAGTAACGAGCGCGATCTTGTCCGACATGACACCCCCCAGGAAAACTCTCGGCCCTGAAACGCCGGCCGTGGCGATAGATGACCCGTCTGCGCCGCCGGCGCAATCGCGCAGCGGTGCGCAAATCATCGCCGACTATGTCAGACACCTGCCTTCAAGGCCCGGCGTCTATCGCATGTTCGCCGAGGATGGCACGGTCCTGTATGTCGGCAAGGCGCGCAATCTGAAGAACCGCGTCGGCAATTACGCCAATGGCCGCGGCCATTCCAATCGCATCGGCCTGATGATCGCGCTGACGAAGACGATGGAATTCGTCGTCACCGAGACCGAGACCGAAGCCCTGCTGCTGGAAGCCAATCTGATCAAGCGGCTCAAGCCACGCTTCAATATCCTGCTGCGCGATGACAAGAGCTTCCCCTATATCCTGATCCGGCGTGACCACGCCGCGCCGCAACTCACCAAGCATCGCGGCGCCCACAAGGCGAAGGGCGATTATTTCGGCCCCTTCGCCTCCGTTGGTGCCGTCAACCAGACCCTCAACACGCTGCAAAAAGCCTTCCTGGTGCGCACCTGTTCCGACAGCGTCTATGAGGGCCGCACCCGGCCCTGCATGCTGCACCAGATCAAGCGCTGCGCCG
Organism: Maricaulis sp.; assembly: GCA_051275375.1. GTDB lineage: Bacteria > Pseudomonadota > Alphaproteobacteria > Caulobacterales > Maricaulaceae > Maricaulis. The sequence goes on from JBNMNI010000103.1 coordinate 5,405, forward strand.
CGCCCTGTGTCGGCCTGATCGAACCGGACGCCTATGGCGAGCTGGTCTCCCAGGCGAGCGATTTCCTGCGCGGCAAGTCCAACGCCCTGCGCGAAAGCCTGCAGGGCCGCATGAGCGAAGCCGCCGAAGCGCTCGACTTTGAAAGCGCGGCGCGCCTGCGCGACCGCATCCGCGCGATCGCCGCAGTGACCACCGATCAGGGCATCAATCCGGAAGGCGTCGAGGAAGCCGATATCATTGCCGTCGCCCAGGATGGCGGCCGCTCCTGCGTCCAGGTCTTCTTCTTTCGCGCCGGCCAGAACTGGGGCAATCA